>JAAZPT010000385.1 GCA_012797085.1 Christensenellaceae bacterium
CCTCCAGCGCTATATGCGGCTTGGAGGGTGCAAAAAGTTGATACTTATGCACGAGATCCTTGGTAATCCCCAAAAATCGAAGAACGAAAGCCGAGATATGGGCTGTATGGTGGAAAAATGGTTATCCTCCATATTTTGGCAAAGCTATAAACTCAGTAAATATTATTGGTATACATGTAATAATAGATAATACTGTTTTAGATTTAAACAAACAAAAAGTTTTAAGTTTTAATCGTACTCTAGATATGCAACATGGCATTCTTAAGCGTGAGTTTAGTATAGAAACTGATAAAGGTATAATAAATGTAGTTGCTGAGCGTTTTGTTTCTTTGGCAGAAAAAGAATTATTAGCAATTTCATATACAATTAATAGTAGCTATGAGGCCAATATAATACTAAAACCTTATTTGGATGCTAATGTTCATAACCTTGATTCCAACTATGACGAAACATTTTGGGAAATGTTAGGTGAGTTTGAAATTGAAGAGTCTATGGCAATCCTTACAAAAACTAAGGAAAACCCCTTTGGAGCTCCAAGATTTACAGTGGCAGCAGCAATGAGCTGTTGGGCAGAAGGATTGGTTTGTAATAAAACATTCTCTAAGTCAGGTTATGTTGAAATGGAATATTCTGGTATTATTAAACCAAACATTCCGGTTACTCTTGAGAAATTTTCTTTAATATTTACAGATAGGGACCATGCAGAAGATGCGCTAATACCAAGATCAACCAGAGCTGCATCAAGAGCAAGACAAGTTGGATATTCCGAGCTTAAAGAAAAGCATATTTCTCAATGGTTAGGCAGATGGCATGATGCCGATGTTGAAATTGAAGGCGATGATGCCGCTCAACAGGGAATAAGATTTAATTTATTTCATCTTCTTAGCACATATTCAGGAGAAGATCCACGATTGAACATTGGACCAAAGGGTTTTACCGGAGAAAAATATGGTGGTGCCACTTATTGGGATACTGAAGCCTATTGCTTACCGGTGTATATGTCCATATCCGGCCAAGATGTTGCTAAACAATTGTTGATATATAGGCATATACAATTACCTGAGGCATATATTAATGCTCAGGCTCAAGGTTTAAAGGGAGCACTTTTCCCCATGGTTACTTTTACAGGCTTAGAATGCCATAATGAATGGGAAATTACTTTTGAAGAAATTCACCGTAACGGTGCCATGGTTTATGCAATTTATAATTATACTCACTATACAGGTAAAACAGATTATATTTTAAATGAAGGTTTTGATGTTATTTGTGGAGTTGCACGCTTCTATGCTGATAGGGTACATTTCAGCAAAAACAAAAATAAATATATGATTCATGGTGTTACAGGCCCTAACGAATATGAAAACAATATTAATAACAACTGGTATACTAATAGATTAGCCTCTTGGTGTCTTGAGCTTTTTATAAATTTATGTAAAAAAGTTGATTCATCAAAATTAAAAGAACACGATATCAGTGAATCAGAGTTGGCTCTTATGAATGATATTATAACAAACATGTATTATTGTGAAGATAAAGAGCTCAATATATTTATACAACATGATACATTTATGGATAAAGATTTGATGCCCGTATCAGATATACCTGAAAATGAAAGGCCTATTAATCAAAATTGGTCTTGGGATAAAGTTTTAAGATCTTGTTTTATAAAACAAGCTGATGTTCTACAAGGTTTATACTTTTTTAACCATTTATATGATAATGAGACAATAAAAAGAAACTTTGATTTTTATGAGCCCATGACAGTACATGAAAGCAGCTTATCTCCATGTGTACATAGTATATTGGCTGCCCAAATTGGTTACCAGGATAAAGCAGTGGAAATGTATATGAGAACATCTCGATTGGATTTGGATAATATTAATAATGATACTGATGATGGTTTACACATTACCAGCATGGCTGGAAGTTGGCTATCAATTGTTCAAGGTTTTTCAGGGATGAGAAACATAAACGAACTAAGTTTTGCTCCTTTTTTACCTAAAGAATGGAAGTCTTATTCTTTTAAAATAAATTATAGAGATAATATATTAAAAGTTTATGTGACAAGTGAAAATGTTCATTTTGAATTAATAAGAGGTGAAGGTTTAAGCTTCAAGGTTTTTGATAAAGAATATACCTTAAAAGACACTTTGAAAATTTCATTAAAACAATAAAAGCATAGAAATAAAAAACTGTCCTTAATTAAGAACAGTTTTTTATTATTTTCAGCTTGAAATTAATACATTCCTCCGCCCATGCCGCCCATTCCACCACCTGGTGCCATTGCAGGCTCCGGCTCAGGTATATCAGCAACTAAGCTTTCAGTTGTAAGTACCATGGCAGCAACACTACCAGCATTTTGTAAAGCGGTTCTTGTAACCTTAGTTGGATCAATAATGCCAGCATCTATCATATTAACATATTCGCCGGTTAAAGCATCAAATCCGATACCTTTTTCGCTATTCATAACTTTATTAACAATAACGCTACCTTCAATACCGGCATTTTCTGATATCTGCCTTAATGGTTCTTCAAGAGCTCTTAAAATAATTCCAACACCTGTTTTAGCATCTCCCTGATGTTTATCAAGTTCAGCTTTTACATTGTCAATTACATTCAATAAAGCTACACCGCCACCGGGAACGATACCCTCTTCTACAGCTGCTTTTGTAGCTGCAAGTGCATCTTCAATACGATGCTTGCGTTCTTTCATTTCAACTTCTGTAGCCGCACCAACCTGTATAACAGCTACTCCGCCAGCCAATTTAGCTAGACGCTCTTGAAGCTTCTCTTTATCATATTCGCTCGTTGTTTCATCAATTTGTGAACGAATACTTGCAACTCTTGCATCAATTTCATCTTTAAGGCCAGCTCCACCAACTATTGTTGTGTTTTCTTTATCAACCTTAACTTGACTTGCATCGCCAAGCATGTCCATTGTTGTTTCCTTTAAATCAAGTCCTAATTCATCGCTAATAACTTGGCCACCTGTTAATATAGCAATATCTCTTAACATTTCTTTGCGTCTATCACCAAAGCCAGGAGCTTTAACTGCAACACATGTAAATGTACCACGTAATTTATTAAGTACCAATGTTGTTAGTGCTTCGCCTTCAACATCTTCAGCAATAATAA
>JAAZPT010000386.1 GCA_012797085.1 Christensenellaceae bacterium
GATATAGATAGAGATAGATATATGAGTGCAGAAGAGGCCAAAGAATACGGTATTATTGATAACATTTTTGTTAAACGCGAAAGCGAAAGCAACTAAATAAAAATACCGTATCAAAATTGATACGGTATTTAATTAAAGCTATAAAGGAATTTATAATATGTCAGATAATAACACAAATTTACGTAAATGTAGCTTTTGCGGCAAAACAGCAGATAAGGTTGATTTTTTGATAGCCGGTGATAAGGCTAATATTTGCAATGAGTGTATAAATGTTTGTAGAAATATATTAGATGAAAAAACCTTAACGCCCACAAAAACAAAACGCAAAAAAAGGAGCATGCCCATACCTACGGAAATTAAAGCTTTTTTAGACAACTATGTGATTGGTCAGGAAGAGGCTAAGGTTGTGCTTTCAGTTGCAGTTTATAATCATTATAAGCGTATAGATGCTCCAGCAAGTGATGATGTTGAGCTACAAAAGTCCAACGTATTATTGATAGGCCCAACGGGCAGCGGAAAAACATTTTTGGCTCAAACATTGGCCAAATATTTAGATGTTCCTTTTGCCATTGCAGATGCCACCAGCTTAACGGAGGCCGGCTATGTAGGCGAAGACGTTGAAAACATTTTGCTAAGGCTTATACAAAATGCCGACTATGATATTGAGCGAGCTCAAAGGGGCATAATCTACATAGACGAAATTGATAAAATAAGCAAAAAAAGCGAGAACGTATCAATTACAAGGGATGTAAGCGGTGAAGGCGTTCAACAGGCCCTATTGAAAATACTTGAAGGAACAATCGCCAACGTACCACCCCAAGGTGGCAGAAAGCACCCACAACAGGAGTTTTTACAGCTTGATACAAGCGGCATACTCTTTATTTGTGGCGGCGCCTTCGATGGCCTATTACCCATAATAGAAAGCCGTATAGGCAAAAAATCCTTAGGCTTCGGCGCGGATATACAAACCAAAAACGCCCAGGAAAACAGCAAAACCCTAAAGCAGGTCAGACCCGAGGACTTGGTGCGCTATGGCTTAATACCCGAATTTGTAGGCCGTTTGCCCATAACTGTAACCCTTGATGAGCTAAGTGAAGATGTATTGGTACAAATACTTACAGAGCCTAAAAATGCCCTTGTTAAACAATACGGCTATCTGTTCAACCTTGAAGGTGTAGAGCTTGAGTTTGATGAAGAGGCTCTAAGAGAAATTGCTAAAACCGCCATTGAGAGAAAAACCGGCGCCCGTGGTCTTCGTGCAGTTGTTGAAAGCGTTTTACTTAAAACAATGTACGAATTGCCAGCCAAAAAGGGCGTAGAAAGGTGCATTGTAACCGCAGACTCCGCAAAGGGTTTGGCTGACCCTTTAATAATAAAACAGGCTAAAAAATTGGAAAAGACTAACGATGAAGAATAATATAATTTTAATAGGCATGCCCAGCAGTGGCAAAAGCACAATCGGGGCAAAGCTTGCTAAAAAAATTAAATACGACTTTATAGATACCGATACCCTAATTACTACAAAATACGGCATGCCCCTCACCAGCATAATAGACGAGCGAGGCTATGACGCCTTTATGGAAATTGAGGGTGAAACAGGCGCCACATTGAAAGTAGAAAAATCAGTTATAGCAACAGGTGGCAGCATGGTTTTAATGAGCAATGCCATGGAAAACCTAAAGAGTATAGGCACTATAGTGTTTTTAGATGCGCCATTAAATTTACTTGAAAGCCGTCTTGAAAAAACATTACACACAAGGGGAGTTGCAACCCCTACCCCCATGACTCCGGCTCAAATTTTAGCCTATCGCCTGCCATATTATCAAAAATATGCCGATATTACAATAAATTGCGAAAACAATAAAAACAAAACAATTTTAGAAATAATAGAGGCTTTGGGCTTGGAAGTTTAAAAAATTTATTATTATGATAATTTAATACGTTCGTTTTAATAGAAATGAACGTATTTTAAATTTAAATATTATTATAAAAGCAAAATTTTATAAATTTTTTTCAATAAAAAAACCTTAAAAGCTCTTTTCAAATACAATTCTTTGGCAAAAAACTTTTAAGATATTATAGTCTTTTCTTTTTTTTATTACAGTTTTAATTCACTTGTACAGTGAGGACACCTTGTTGCTTCGTCATCAACTTCAAGCTTACAAAAATCGCATTTACGTGCTTCTTTTTTAGGTTCTTCCTTTTTACCGAATAATTTATCCACAAGGCGAACAAATAAGAAAATGAAAAATGCTATTATAATGAAATCAATTACAGATTGTAAAAACATACCATAATTTAGTGTACCTACACCTGCAGCTTGAGCAGCTTCAATGCTTGCATAGCTATTACCGTCTAAAGCATAGAATGCTCCATTTAAGTTAAAACCACCAAGCAACAAACCAATAATCGGCATAAAAATATCGTTAACCAATGATGTAACGATTTTACCAAAGGCTGCACCTATCATAACACCAACTGCAAGTTGTATTACATTGCCCTTCATTGCAAATTCTTTAAAATCATTTAGAAATTTTTTCATAAATACCTCCATAAATATTATCCTTATCATAATATCACAAAAAATAATTAATTCAACAAAAATTATATCACGAACATTTTAAGGAAATTTTTATGGTAATATTCGTTATAACATGGTATAATTTATAAGAAAAAAAGTATAAGGAGTTAATGTTATGGATAAATTACGCAGAACTGAGCGCATTGCTGCAATAATGAACATATTAATTAATAATCCAAACAAAATATTTACATTATCTTATTTTTGCGAAAAATTTAACACGGCTAAAAGTACAGCAAGCGAAGATATTGAAATTATAAAAAAATCAATGCAACGCTTTAGATTGGGGCAGTTGGAAACCGTAACAGGTGCAGCCGGCGGCGTTAGATATAGACATGCAATGCATATTGATGATGCCTATGAGTTTATTAAAGGCTTATGTGATAACCTCAGCAGTGAAACAAGGGTTCTTACAGGCGGCTTTTTATACTTATCAGATATACTTAGTATGCCCTATATTACAAAGCGCATGGGTATTATTATTGCCGATATGTTCTATGGGGATAATCCCGACTTTGTACTTACAATGGAAACAAAGGGCATACCCGTAGCCCTTATGACAGCGGAAGCATTAAATGTTCCACTAGTAATCGCAAGGCACTCAAGCAAGGTTTATGAAGGGCCCACTGTAAACATAAACTATGTATCCGGTTCAAGTGGACGTATAGAAACAATGACCCTGCCAAGGCGTGCAGTAAAAGCCGGGCAAAAGGCTTTAATTGTTGACGACTTTTTAAAGGCCGGCGGCACAGCAAAGGGCATGTTGGACCTAATGGATGAATTTTCAGTAAGCGTTGTCGGTAAAGCCTTTGTAATGAGTACTGAAGAACCTAAACAAAAACAAATAAGTGGCGAAATTTCTTTAATGACATTAAATAATTCTCAAAGTTTGGCAGGCAAACTAATTGTTAAGCCTGCAAAATGGTTGAATAAATAACGGAGGTAGTATGAAAAATACTTATTTTGCAATAACATCTTATAAAAACATAAACTTGCCCGAAGGCAAAATTTTATCAAAAAAACCTTATGAAATTATATTAAAAAACATAAACCCTTTACATCTAACAGAACAATATAAAACAGAAGAACAAGGCGACGTGGAAAGGGATTTATCAAATATTTTAAATTGGCTTGCTGATAAAAAAGGTAATATTTTGTTTGTTGATGAAAGTTCAATTTGCTTAAGCAGCGGAACAATATATTCATTAATAAATTCCGTTGA
>JAAZPT010000387.1 GCA_012797085.1 Christensenellaceae bacterium
ACAAAATAAATGCAACGGCCTTATAGCCATTGGCGGCGGCTCCTCTATGGACTGGGCAAAGGCAGTAGGGGCAAGGGTGGCTTATCCAAATAAAACAGTGGGGCAAATGAAGGGTATTATTCGCATACTTCGCAAAATTCCATGCCTTATAGCTATACCCACAACGGCAGGAACGGGCAGCGAAACAACCCTTGCCGCCATTATTACCGATAGCGATAAGCATTATAAATATGCCCTTATGAGCTTTCCCCTCATTCCTCATTATGCGGTTTTAGATGCAAGCCTAACATATTCATTGCCGCCTCACCTTACGGCAACTACGGGAATGGATGCCCTTACCCATGTGGTAGAAGCATATATAGGCAGATCCACCTCAAAAGAGACAAGAAGATTATCCTTAGAGGCCACAGAGCTTATTTTTAACAACATAGAAACAGCTTATAAAGACGGAAATAATCATGAGGCCAGGGAGAACATGCTCCATGCCGCATATAAGGCCGGCGTGGCATTTTCAAAATCCTATGTGGGCAATATTCATGCCTTAGCTCACCCGTTAAGCGGTCAGTACGGCACAGCCCATGGACTTGCCAATGCGGTAATTATGCCCTATGTTCTGGAAGCCTATGGCGATAAAATTCATAAAAAACTCCATAGCCTCGGTATAGCCGCAGGCCTTTGCTCCGATAAGGACAGCTATAAGTACGGGGCGGAGAAATTTATTGAAGCGATAAAAACTTTAAATAAAAATATGGGTATACCCGATAAAATAAAGGGTATTAAAGAAGAAGATATACCTACTATGGCAAAGCATGCCGCAAAGAAAGCCAACCCCCTTTATCCCGTTCCCCAAATAATGTCGGCAAAGCAACTGGAAACTTTCTATTACCAAATAGCGGATTGGAGCAAATAATATGAATAATGAGCACATAATAAACCTGCTTGAAAATCAAAGAAAATATTATAAAACAGGGGCTACTATAGATGTAAACTTTCGTATTGAACAACTTAAAAAGCTGTATGATGCAGTAAAAAAATACGAAGTTGAAATTAGTGATGCCCTTACAAAAGACTTGGGGAAAAGTGCCTTTGAAGGCTATATGGCGGAAATTGGAATGGTGCTTTCCGAAACTTCCTATATGATACGCAATACAAAAAAGTATGCAAAAAGGAAAACGGTATTTACACCTCTTTCTCAGTTTGCTTCCCATAGTTTTAAACAGCCTGTACCCTATGGAAATATTTTAATTATGAGCCCTTGGAATTATCCCTTCCTTTTAACAATGGGGCCCCTTGTTAATGCTTTAGCTGCAGGGAATACGGCAATTATTAAGCCCAGCGCCTATTCGCCTGCAACAAGCGATATTGTTGAAAAAATTATTTCAGAGTGCTTTGCTCCTGAATATGTTGCCGTGGTAACAGGGGGCAGAAAAGAAAACTCCGCCCTTTTGGAGCAAAAGTTCGATTTTGTTTTCTTTACAGGCAGTCAGGCAGTAGGCAAGGAAGTGCTTCGTAAAACTGCCGAGCATTTAACCCCCGTCGTTTTGGAGCTTGGTGGCAAAAGCCCCTGTATTGTTGATGCAAGTGCAAACATAAAATTGGCTGCAAAACGCATTGTATTCGGTAAATATCTGAACTGCGGGCAAACCTGTGTTGCTCCCGACTATATACTTTGCGAAAAAAGCGTTAAGTATGACTTAATAGCCGAAATTATTAAACAAATTAAAAAGCAATACGGTGAAAATCCGCTGGAAAATAAGGATTACGGAAAAATTATAAACGAGAAACACTTCAAGCGCCTTTGTGGCTTAATAGATAAGGATAAGGTTGTAATAGGCGGTCAAAGCAATGGGGAAACTCTCCAAATTGCTCCAACGGTAATGGATAATGTTACGGAAACTGATGCCGTTATGGGTGAAGAAATATTTGGACCCATATTGCCAATTCTAACTTTTGAGGATTTTGATGCCGTTGTCGATGAATTGAAAAATAAAGATAAGCCCCTTGCCCTTTATATATTCTCAAGAAACAAAAAGCACATAAACAGGGTTACAAAGGAGCTTTCCTATGGTGGAGGATGCATAAACGATGTTGTTATACACCTTGCTACAAGTGAAATGGGCTTTGGTGGCGTAGGTGAAAGCGGTATGGGTGCCTATCACGGCAAGGTCGGTTTTGATACATTTTCCCACTACAAATCCATAG
>JAAZPT010000388.1 GCA_012797085.1 Christensenellaceae bacterium
AACCGTTTCTTATTCAAGAACTGAATCAGTTCACATTGTTATGCCCAGTAACATAAACGGAACTGACAGCCTTTTCGGAGGCCAACTTATGGAATGGATAGATATAATTGCCGCTGTTGTTGCTAGGAGGCACTCCGGTTGCCAAGTTACAACTGCCGCTGTTGATAACCTTGTGTTTAAATCTCCTGCATTTAAAAATGACACCATACTTTTAATTGGAAAAATGTGTTATGTAGGCAATACAAGTATGGATGTACGGGTTGAAACCTATGTGGAAAAAATTGACGGAACCAAAACACTTATTAATACTGCCTACTTAACATTAGTTGCCTTAGATGAAAATGGCAAACCAACAAAAGTTCCAAGACTAATATTAGAAAACGAGAATGATAGAACAGAATATGATAAGGCTATTTTAAGACGTAGTTCATGCAAATTTAAACCAAAATATTAATTAAAAAAACGAGTAATTATACTCGTTTTTTTAATTGCTGTATTCTCCTTTTATACATGCCGAAGCTAAAATATGACCTTCCATAGCTTTAAACAATTCATTTAAATAAAAGCCGTTTTTTAAATTCAACATTGTATCAAGAGCATAAACATAGGTCTCATAAATATGGGGTTCATTAGGTGGTGCCATTCCACCATAAAAGGAGCAATCTTCCCTACTATTACTGCCGCCTTGTATACTCATCCAACTATTAGCACCTTGAATAATATTTTTATTCTTTCTGCTTGCATCTTCCTCAATTACATTATCTGTAATATTTGCAGCCAACCAATGCACCCAAGAGAAACCTTTACTTACAGGATAAGCATCCTTATCCTCCATAAATATAGCAAAACTAACTGTTCCTTCAGGATAGTCAATAATTTCCAAAGGAATTGATATAACAGGCATTCCAAAACTGTTGCAAAGTCCTCTTTTACCATATTTATCGTCAATTATGCCATTTTTTATTCCCTTACTTTTTATAATCATATTTTCACCTCCCCTTAACTTATGTATAACATTTAATTATAGATATTTCAACACATTAAAAAAATATGTATAAAAAAATTATGTATATTGTAAAAATGATTAGATTTTGTTATGATTAATTAAATAAAATATTGGAGGTTTGAGATATGAACAGAAAAACTATTACAGCTCTTTTCCTGGTAATTGTTATGTTGTTTAGCAGCTTAACAATTATTCATGGTGAAGAAAAAAGGTTTAATCCTGGCAGTTATTCGGGGGAAGCTCAGGGTTTTGGCGGTGTAGTAACAGTAAATGTTGATTTAAGCGACAATGAAATTGTTAATATAACCGCCGTAGGTGAAAATGAAACACCTGGTATTGGTAGCATTGCAATTGAAACTCTACCTGCAAAAATATTAGAAAAACAAAGTACAGGAGTAGATGCTGTTGCAGGTTGTACAATTACTTCAAAGGCAATAATTGAAGCACTTGAGAATGCACTTGTTGAAGCAGGTGCTAATTTGGATAAAATAAGAATAGTTTCTGAAGATTCTGCTAAGGAGAAAGAAGTAAAAGAATTAAGTACTGAAATTCTTATTCTAGGTGGTGGTGGCTCCGGTTTAACTGCTGCACTTGCAGCTGATGAAGCTGGTTCAAAAGTACTATTGTTAGAAAAAATGCCTTATTTAGGTGGTGCTGCTGCAATTTCCGGAGGACAAGTAAATGCTTGTGGTTCCAAGTTCCAAGCCGAAAAAGGTTATGAAGACAGTGCCGATGCTTTTTTCCTTGATTTAATGAAAGGTGGCCATTATAAAAACGATGCCCGCTTAGTTCGTGTATATGCTGAACATGTTGGTGAAACCTTTGACTGGATGGTAGATAAGCTTGGTATAAAATTTGCTGAAAACCCTGCTATATTACCTGAGCATAGGGTTCCACGGGTATGGATGGCTGAAAATGGTGCTGCAGGATATACTGCAACAATTTTAGAAAATCTTGAAGCATCAGGTGTAGAAGTAATGCTTAATACAAAGGCAACAGAATTGATAAGTGAAGACGGAGCAATAGTTGGAGCTTTTGCTGAAGACGAAAACAATATTTACAAAATAAGTGCAAAAGCTGTAATAATGGCAACAGGTGGATTTGGTAATAATAAAGAACTATTACCTCCCTTACTTAGTGAATCCTTATATTATGGCCCTGTAAGTGCAACAGGAGATGGCCATTTGATGATGCAAGCCTTAGATATACCATTGTACTATATGCAATATGGTAAGGTATATCCTAACGGTATTGAAGTTTCACCCGGATTTGCTAAATCCACATGGCACGGTAGTATTGCTACATGCCGCGATGCAAGTACTTTAATAGTTGATAGAAGCGGTAACCGTGTTGTTAATGAAAACGGTTTGGCAGAGAATATCCGTGCTAAACTTTATGAACAACCCGATAAAACCTTGTTCTTAGTTATGGATCAAAGTACATTTGATATGTTCAGAGATTTGATTGTTAATGCAGGAAAATCTGCAACTCAAGAACAAGTTGACGAATGGTTGAATAATAACGGATCAACAACACCGGTATTCGCCCATGGTGATACTTTAAAAGCTGCTGCAGAAGCTGCAGGTATTGATGGTGATGCTTTGGAGCAAACAGTTGCCAAGTTTAATGAAATGGTTGCAGCCGGTGTTGATACGGAATTTGGTCGTGAACCATTAATGGCTGTTGGAGAAGGTCCATATTACTTAGTTGAACAAAAACCGCGATTTGCTACAACATTGGGTGGCGTACGCATATCTACAAACATGGAAGTATTAGATAAAAACGATCAAGTAATACCCGGACTTTTTGCTGCCGGCGAAATAGTTGGCGGCGTTCACGGCGATGATACAATTGTATCAACTGCTGTAGGTTGGGCATTTACTTCAGGCCATTTAGTTGGAATTATTACTTCTGATTATGTAAAAAAATAATACTTTATAAAGCCTTTTAATAGAAAACACTCTTTGTAATAAACACAAAGAGTGTTTTTAGCTTTTATTAACAATAATTAAAATAGTTTGTACAAAAGCTTTATCAGATTAAATAATATTTAAATTCATTTACATTATTTTACGTTTATGTTAAAATTATACTGATATTATTTTAGAATTGCAGGTGTATTTTATGTTTGAAAACTTTTTGCTAAAAATGCAATCATTGTTTCCAACAGACTTAGTATATGTAATAATTATTATAGTAGTCGTATTGGGCTTTACAAAGTGTATAATACCTGTACTTTATAATGCAAGTTTACTAAAAAGTGCTGTACGAAAACTTGAAAAACAAATAAATAAAGGGGGCCGTCCCGCTTGGCAAGAGCCGAGATTTTTAGGGCGTTCTTTACAATTACATTGGCAAAAGTTTCTTTTAAATGCTCAACACCTAGATATTAGAGGTATACCTTGTAACACAACAGATTATATTAACGAAGATACTGTGATTTATGTTCCCGGCCATGCTCAATTTGGTGAGCTTATACCTACCCTATTAACATCATTGGGTATTTTAGGTACATTTATCGGTTTAATGCAAGGTTTGGCAGGCTTGGATATAAGTACCGCCGAAAAAACTATGGAAAGCATACCTATACTGTTAGAAGGTATGAAGTATGCCTTTAATACTTCAATTGTAGGTATTGCCTTTTCTTTAATATTTAATATGACAAACAGAATTTCAATAGGCCATGCATATAAAGCAATAGACGCCTTTGATGAGGCTTTTTATGAGTTAGCTATGCCAAGGCCTTTAGATCCAACAGTACAATTAATTTGCCAAAACCAAGATAGTACTGCAATAATTAAAACAGCATCTGATGAAATAACCGGTAAACTTGTTAACAGTATAGAAATAGCTGTTGGTAGGAGCCTGCAACCTGTTGCTATGAGCATGGATAATTTCATAGCAGGTACAACTCACGAACAAATCGAGGGTATACAAAAAATAGTAAATCAATTTGTTGTTCAAATGAATCAAAACCTAAATGGCCAATTTAAAGTATTAGCCGAAAACTTGAATAAAATAAATAAAAATCAAGCAATCAGCTACGAGAATATGCAACAAAACATTGAAGCAACAAACATTATTTCCGAAAACTTAAGTCGCATACAATCTGCTACAACTAGTATTACTAAAAGTGTTGATGAATACCTAATTAATCAAAAATCTGCAATTGGCGCTACTGATGAAAGTTTTAAAACTGAAATTAAAAATACATTGGCAATAATAAATAAAAACCTTGAACAACAAAAAGAATTCAAATCAAACTTAGAAAGTTATCGGGATTTGTTGCAAAAAGATTATCAGGAATATATTAAAAATATTGATAAACTTGTATTAGCATTAAATAAAGACAAAGAAAATAATACCAAAGAAATATCAAATATGGCCCAAGAGATGGAAGCCAGTATGAAATCAATAACAAGGAAATATACTGATGCTGCCAACGATATTTCAGCAGATTTTAATATTACAATGGATAATTTAAATAAAGGCCTAAATAGCCTAATTGATATAATTGCTAAAAAAACTAAAGAGGAAGAAATTATATAGTTTGAGGTGAAAATATGTATAAGAGGCATTATAGCAGAAGAAAACCAAGGGGCATAGACACCGGTGGCACCTGGATATCCTACTCGGACATGATGGCATCCTTGATTTTGATGTTTATAATGTTGATTGTTTTTAGCATATTTCAGTATTATGTAATGCTAGAAAGAAAAACAAGTGAAATAACCGAAAAAGAAGCTTTGCTATTAGCCCAGCAACTTACCCTTGATGAACAACAAACCCTTATGGATTCACAACGCCTAAAATTAGATGAACAAGCTATTGCGATTTCTTTAAAAGAGACAGAATTGGAAGAAGCTCAAACAACATTAAATAATCAACAAATCATATTAGATGAACAAGCGCTGGAAATATCCAAACAAAATATTTTGCTTACTAATGCTCAAAGTGATTTAGCCGAAAAAGAGAATGC
>JAAZPT010000389.1 GCA_012797085.1 Christensenellaceae bacterium
CACCAAAGAAGATATCAAAAAGTTGTTTTTTTCAACAGATCACCATTGGAAACCCTATCTAGCATTGCAAACCTACTCAGAAATGGGTAAAATGTTGATAGATGAATATGGAATAGATATTGATACAAAAAGTTTAGATGTCAACAATTATAATATAGATGTTTATAAAAACTCTTTTTTAGGTTCCCATGGTAAAAGAACTGGTAAAATATATGCCGGCCTTGATGATTTTGAAATAATATATCCTAAATTTGAAACCAAATTAAAAGTAAATCTATGTGGTTTTGAAAGAGAAGGTGATTATGAAAAAACCATGATAAATAGGCGACATTTGAGCAATAAAGATATATATAATGTAAATACGTTTTCTACTTATGCAAATAGTGGCCTACAATCTAAAGTGGAAAATCTAATGACAAATAGCAGTTCAAATATTTTTTTAATTACAGATTCATATTCAATGCCGTCCATTTGCTTTATGTCTACAGGTGTTAAATATTTAGAACAAGTAGATTTAAGATATGTTGATGAAAATTATTTGCTTAAAGAAAGCATTTTAGAAGCAAAACCGGATATTGTAATAATTCAATATAATCCTGGAGCGTTTACGGATAATAAATTATTTAACTTTAATTAGTAAAATTGTTTTTTGATTTAAGTACAAAGAAAAAAATATTAAGCAACTTAATTTTTTAAATTATTAAAGGTGCATTATCTAGTTTTAAGTTCAAAACAGAAACAAAATGAAATATAAAATAAAAAAAACAACTAATTTATTAATATTTTTTATAATAACGCTTATAGTACTTATTATAGGCATATTTAGCAAGAGTTTTCCTCAAATACTGATTAATATAATAAAAAACTCTGAAGAGAACATAAAACAAAGTATTGTTAAGGAAGAAAATTTCTATACTCAAAATATTTACTTTAAAAACATATTTTTAGAAACTTATAGTGCTTATGCCAAGGTCTTTGATAGACGTGAATTAAATGGAGTTATTAAGCTTAATAACTCCTATTTGCATATACCTAATAATGTTATTAAAAACTTGGATAATAAAGTGAATAATATTATTAAGCTAAAAGAAAGCATTGATATACCCTTTGTTTTTGTGAGTATGCCGGATACTATAAGTAAAAATACAAACTTATTGCCAAAAAGTAAAAATAACCATGTTGATGTTCAAACGGATAAAATTATTGATGAACTAAAACAAAACAATGTAATGTGCATTGATTTTAGGCAGGATAATATTGATACTGATTTTGATTATATGTATTTTAAAACGGATCACCATATAAAACCTCTTTATGCCTTTGACCTTTATGTAAATTTATTGAGTGAAGTTGAAAACAAATTAAATATAAAAGTTAACGATAAATTTACAAACATATCAAACTATAATATTAAAACATACAAGGATATTTTTCTGGGTACTGCTGGTAAGCGTACAGGCCGTGCTTTTGGTGGCTTAGATGATTTTAACCTTATTAGCCCTAAATTCAACACAAGTTTTAAATTAAACAGCAGTTATGGATATTTTGAGGGAGATTACAATAAAGTTTTTGTGGATGAGTCATTTTTAGTGTATAATTATTATGAGATTAATGTGTACAAGGCATATGCGGGGAACGTATATACTAATATGAGTGTGCAAAACCTAAACAATGATGCTTGTGATAAAAACATATTAATAATAGGTGATTCATCAACAATGCCTACATCATGCTTTATGGCTTGCGCTTTTAAAAACATTAATGTTGTTGATTTAAGGTATCAAGAAGATGGTTTTTCTTTGCAGGATTATATAAACAACATCGATCCTGACATAGTTATTATGCAATATTCACCTATGGTTTTAAGTGATAACAAGGCTTTTGACTTTTAAAGGAGTTAATTATGAATTATAAAGACAGGCAAAATGAAATAATACGACTTCAAGCAGAAATAATAAGCAGAAAAACAAAGGAAAGTATACGTAATATTTATGATGATCTTTGGGGTAAAGATGTTTCAAACATAAATGATTTAGATGACAATGAAGTGCCGGAAGGGTTGCCGCCATTGCCAGATCTTAGTGAACTTGGAATTGATACACCTAAAAAAACAAATAAAAACTTGGAAAAAGTAAAAGATAAAAATATTGCTGAGAAA
>JAAZPT010000390.1 GCA_012797085.1 Christensenellaceae bacterium
ATATAATTTATTATTAATTTATAAAATTACTTTATTTTTTAACCTCACTCCGCAAACATCAGGCCTTCGCCCTCGTTTGCTCTCCCTTATCTCTCATTAAGGCTGCGCCTTGTTTTCGGGGGCGCTGCCCCTCTCGACCCCGCAAGGGACTTGTCCCTTGACCCGTTATTTGTCTTTTGGCGGGCTACTCTATCATCATGGCATCGCCAAAGCTGAAAAACCTGTATTTTTCCGCCACGGCATGCTCATAAGTCTTCAATGCCTCATCTCTCCCCATAAGCGCGCTTACAAGCATTAAAAGAGTACTCTTCGGCAAATGAAAGTTTGTTATCAAAGCATCAACCACTTCAAACCTATATCCCGGGCTTATAAATATGCTCGTATCCAAGCTCTGTGGCACCACCTTGCCCTCAACGGCACAGCTTTCAACCGTCCTAACGCTCGTTGTGCCAACACAAACGCATCTTCCGCCATTAGCCCTTGTATCATTTATCAAATCGGCACTTGCCTTGCTTACCTCACAAAACTCGCTATGCATAACATGCTCGGCTATATTCTCCGTTTTCATGGGCCTGAACGTACCCAAGCCCACATGCAAAAGCACGGGAGCTACTTTAATGCCCTTTGCCTTTATTCTCTCCAACAACTCGGGAGTAAAATGCAATCCTGCCGTTGGAGCGGCTGCGCTGCCGTCATACTTTGCATATACCGTTTGATACCTGTTTTTATCCTGTAATTTTTCATGTATATATGGGGGAAGGGGCATTTGACCCAAGGCGTCCAAAACTTCCTCAAATATGCCCTCAAAGGCAAATTTAACCAATCTACCGCCGTCGGGCAATGTTTTTATTATTTGCGCCTTTAATCTGCCGTCGCCAAAGCTACACACTGCACCGGGTTTAAGTCTGCGGCCCGGGTGGACTATTGCCTCCCAGGTATATGTATCATGCCTTTTTAAAAGGAGTATTTCCACAGGCACGCCCGTATCTTCCTTTTCACCTAACAGTCGGGCGGGTATTACCTTTGTTTCGTTTATTACAATCACATCACCCTCATTAAGGTGATCTATAATATTATAAAAATGTTTATCCGCTATATTTTTATTTGCTCTGTTATAAACAAGCAAACGACTGTTATCCCGAGGCTCTATAGGCCTTTGGGCTATTAAATCCTCAGGCAGATAATAGTCAAAGTCCGATGTTTTATATATTTTATTTTCCACTATTACAGTAAATCCTCAAAGCTAAGTTGTTCGCCATAATCCTTTGTTTTGTCTATGGGCTCTTCCAAGCCCAAATGTTTATAGGCGCCGGGGGTGGCGATTCTACCCCTTGGAGTGCGCATAATAAAGCCCAACTGCATAAGATAGGGCTCATAAACGTCCTCTATAGTTGCCGGATCTTCCCCGGTCATGGCGGATAGGGTATCCAAACCTACGGGGCCGCCGTTGAACTTGTTTATCATTGTTTCAAGCATTGCTCTATCCACGTTGTCAAGGCCCAATTCGTCCACATTGAGCATATCCATGGCTTTTTTAGCCACTTCATAATCCACCTTGCCGTTTGCCTTTATTTGAGCATAGTCCCGCACACGCTTAAGCATTCTGTTTGCTATACGTGGAGTGCCGCGGCTTCTGCTTGCTATTTCAATTATTCCCTCATCATCATATTCAAGGTTCAATATGCCTGAACTTCTTGACAATATATGGGCAAGCTCCTCATTTGTATACATCTCCAGGCGGTAGAGTATACCGAACCTATCCCTCAAAGGTGCGGATAGCAAACCCGCCCTTGTTGTTGCGCCTACAAGGGTGAACTGGGGCAAATCGAGCCTTATGCTCCTTGCCGTTGGCCCTTTGCCTATCATAATATCAAGGGCATAATCCTCCATGGCGGGGTACAGCACCTCTTCAACGCTGCGGCTGAGCCTGTGTATTTCGTCTATAAAAAGCACATCGCCGTTATTAAGGTTTGTAAGTATTGATGCCAAATCCCCCGGCCTTGCTATTGCGGGGCCGCTGGTTATTCTTATACTTTGACCCATTTCCGCTGCTATTATTCCTGCAAGGGTGGTTTTGCCAAGCCCCGGAGGGCCGTACAGCAATATATGGTCCAGAGATTGATGCCTTTCCAAAGCGGCCTGTATATATATGCTAAGGCTTTCTTTTATTGAGCTTTGACCCACATATTCCCTTAAAGTTTTCGGCCTTAGGCTGAACTCGGTATTGTCGTCCTCCGGCCTATAGCTGCTGCTTATTAATCTATCTTTATCCACATTAGACTCCTTACTACATTCCGCCCATAGACTTCAGAGCGTATCTAATAAATTCATCGGCTGTTAAATTTTCTGCACCATGGTTTTTAATTACCGCCTTTATGGCGTTGGAGGCCTCAATTTGAGTATAGCCCAATGTTTTAAGGGCAACCAGAGCCTCGCTTTTTGCATCACGCATGCTTTGGGGCATAACTTCAAAGCCGTTGTTTATATCCTCATCGCTGCTTAACAACAGCTCATCGCTTATTTTATCCCTAAGCTCCAAGCATATCCTTTGAGCCGTTTTTTTGCCTATGCCCGGCGCCCTTGACAGTGACACCGTATCGTTCATGGCTATTGCCGTTTTTAAATCCTTTAAGGTCATTGTGCCGAGTATAGCAATGGCGGTTTTAGGGCCTATGCCCGTAACGCCTGTAAGCATGTTAAATATGTTTTTTTCGTCCTTGCTGGCAAAGCCGTAAAGCTCCATACTGTCTTCCCTTACAACCAATTTGGTGTAAAGTTCCGCCGTTTCATTATTGCTGGGCAGCATTGCCAAAGTGTTCATGCTGCAGTTGAGCCTGTAGCCCACACCGCCCACAAGCAATATAAGCTCGTTGCTGCTTCTTTCTATTATTGTACCTGTAAGGTAGGCTATCAAATTACAGCCCCTCTCATTCCCTTTTTTACTACTATTTTATTATAACACATAGTAAAAACCAAGTAAAAAAATAAAAGCCCGCAAAGGGGCTGATACTAAAGCCTTGATGCACTTTTTTAAATATTTGGTGTAATTAATATAAATTATATCGGGGTTTTGGTAATGCTTAAAAAATCAAAAAACACAACAAGCCTAAACAGCCTTTTACAAGCTCACTAAATATTTTATCAAACAGCCTTTAAAGCCTTATACTACAAGCCTTTGAGGGCATTTTAAAATGCTGAAAAATGGCCTTATAAAAATAGCCATATGTTATAGTTAAATTAGTAAAGGATGCGCGCCCTTTAAAAATTTTTTTAAGATTTTAGAAAGGAGTATTGATTCAATATAGGCTATTTTTGAACACATCAAACCTAAAAATAATAATTTAACGACCGTTGACGACAGTCAACCAATATCAAATACAATATCAATTACAATAACAAACACAATAACAAATACAACAACATACTCACAAAACTTTAACAAGTTTTGGGGAGCCTACCCTAAGCGGGTAGGGAAATGTGCGGCCTTTTTGGCTTTTAAAAAGCGTAAAGTTAATGATAACTCTATAAAAAACAGTAGTAAATATATATAATACTATATGTATTAAACAATAACTATTTTTACTAAAAAAGGAGATATACACGATATGAAAGAAAAAGAATTTTTTGATAAAGTTGATTCAGTTGAAGTTGTTGAGCCTGATAAAATTGATATATTAATGCTAAAAGAAGCAGAAACAGTCAACGATGGAACAACTGTTGATCTTGAAGAGTTTAAGAAAAATATCAAACAAGTCAATAATTAACTCCTCATTGGTTTTTTGTCAAGCTTATACCTAACACTTACAACCACTTCGGTTTTGCCGGTGGAGGCGTTTGTAAAACGCCGTAACATTTAAACCGATAAAACCTATGCTTGAGCAAGTAGATAATTCACCACAAGTTATCAGCTAAGCTATGCCATTATTAAAACAGCCAACTTTCTATCTCCAAGTTATCAGAGCGTGTAGGGGGAGATGAAAACTCGCCAAGCATTGTTACCGGGCTCGTCAAGGTTTACGTGGACTTAATTGTTATAGGTTCAACAATGGGTTAAATGTGAAAAACGGGGGGCGTTTCGCAAGTAGGCCCCTATTTTCTCCCTTAACATTACGGAGTTAAACAACGTAAATGCTAATGAATAAATAAAATTGCTTTAAAAACAAATAATAAGTATAATTTTTGTTAAGAATTGAGGTAGAGATATTTTCTGCTTCTATTCCCAAGTAGGCGATGTGGGGAAAGGCAGCCCCACCAATTCTTAAGCCCAACAAAAATACCTGTTGGGTTTTATTAAAAACAGGAGCTGTATTATGAAAATTGATATTAAAGTAACTTATAAAAATGAAAAATTAAAAGAAATAAGGAAACAAAAAGGTTTATCCCAATCTCAACTTGCAAAATTATCTGATATAAATGTTAGAACAATACAAAGCTATGAATCAGGAGCAAGAAATTTAAACAATGCAAATTTACTAATATTATTAAAACTTGCAAATGCCTTAAATTGCAAAATAGAAAACCTAATAACAGATATAGACATATTAGAAGAATTTAAAAAATACAACAAAAATATATTAGATTAAAGTATTCTAAAATATTATTGTAGGGTCGATTATTAATCTCCCGCCATATAGATAATCAACAATGTATTTGAAACACTATAAAACAAAACTATTGTTTATCCAAAACACATCGGGAGCTTAATAAGCTCCCCTACAAGTCGTTTAAAATTCAAAAAATTAATTTAGTTCTAATATAAATATATAAAGGAGCTTGAGTTTATGTTATATAAATATGCAGCAAATTTTTATTTGGATAGCGATAACTCTTATTATTGTAAATTTCCCGATTTGGAGGGCTGTTTCAGCAGCGGTGAAACAATAAGTGAAGCAATTGTAAATGCCTCTGAAGCCTTGCAAGGCTATTTGGAAACCTGCTTATCAGAAAATATTGATTTTCCAAAGGCAAGGGATATATCTGTTGTTAAGGATGAAAAGGCTGATTTTACTAATTATATTACAGCAGATATTAATTTAACTTAATATTCAAAATCTATAATAAAATCCCCATAATTTCGGCGTAGCTAAGTGAAAAGGGAATTCTAAATATAATTAATTTTACTACAATCCTTGCAGAATATGATTGCTAAAATCGGTCAAACTAAAAAAGCACTCAATAAAAAAATGCTTTTTAAATATTTACATTTTCAATAAAAATAAATATACCTCTACTTCATCCTGAAATGTTCCCTGGCATAACCGGCATTGGCATGGGTTACGGCAACGGCAAGAGCATCGGCGGCATCATCGGGCTTGGGTATATCCTGTAGATTTAAAAGCATTTTTACCATTTGTTGTATTTGAAACTTCTCCGCACGACCATAGCCTACTATGGCTTGCTTAACCTCCATGGGAGTATATTCGTATAGCTTGTCGGTATATTCGGCGGCAACGGTTACAGCACAACCCCTTGCAGCACCGACTGTTAAGGCCGTTGTAACATTGCGGGCAAAAAACAGCTCCTCAAAGGCTATTTCATCGGGCTTGTAGAGTGTGAGTATATCCTGTAAATCGTTTTTAATTTTAACCAACCTGTCCTGAAAACGCATATCCGTGGTGGTTAATATAACACCATGGTTTATATGCTTTAAACTTGAACCTTCTGCATCAACAATACCCCAACCACAAATAGCAAAGCCGGGGTCTATACCTAAAACTCTCAATATACTACCATCCTTTATTTATATATTTACAATTTTAGCCTTTTTTATAAGGGGTGTCAATAATGATGATTTGTTTGAATTAATAGAGGATCTAAATTGATTTTTTAAAGTAAATAAAACCATAAATATAAAAACATTATATTGTTCAAACTATAACGGGAGCTTAATAAGCTCCCCTACAAGTCATATATAATTCAAACAAAGTTTATTAAATATGTAGGGGCGATTACCAATCGCCCGCCATGTTAATAATCAAACTACCACGGCTTTTTTATCAAGCCTATACACAACATCTTACAACCACTTCGGTTTTGCCCGTGGAGGCGTTTGAAAAACGCCGTAACATATAAACCGATAAAACCTATGCTTGAGCAAGTAGATAATTCACCACAAGTTATCAGCTAAGCCATGCCATTATTAAAACAGACAACTTTCTATCTTCAAGCTATCAGAGCGTGCAGGGGGAGGAAGGAGGATTGTTAAGGGGGAAAAACGGGGGGCGCTTCGCAAGTAGGCCCCCATTTTCTCCCTTAACACTACGACCTTGAATAACGTAAATGCTAATGAATAAATAAAACTGTATGAAAAAAACATATATACGTTTTAAAAAACAAAGTTTAAGAATATTAACATTACGGAGCTAAACAACGTAAATGCTAATGAATAAATAAAACTGTATGAAAAAAACATATATACGTTTTAAAAGACAAAGTTTAAGAATATTA
>JAAZPT010000438.1 GCA_012797085.1 Christensenellaceae bacterium
ATCTTAACACCTCGTTCTTGATATTTAGTTAATTTCTTACGCAATAATAAGATACGAGGTGTTTTTGTCAAGTGCTATTTTTACCTATTTTAATGCGCCCCAATGTCTTAGGTAACTAGGAAAGATTAGTAACATGGAAAACCACTTCAGGAACCAAGGAAAAGAAGATAAACTGCTCAGGCAACTTAAAACAGAAATAGAATTGCTTGATTCCATCGAATCATCCACAACTCTGACAGAAGGTCAATACAATTTGCTCGCCGACCTGCCGACCTTGCGGCAAAGCCTTGAATACAAGGCCTTCAAGGAATTGACTGATTGCCAGAGTCTTCAGGAATACGCGCGGATAAAAGAAATCACACTGGATCAGGCGAAAAAGGCAAGCGTGAAGGTCAAGCATGACCTCAAAGCTCTGTATCTGCGCCAATCCGGTTGGGAAGCAGGGCTGGAACTGCTTCCCTATCAGAAGTATATGGTTTTAAAGCGCTTTATCAACAGTATGACCCAAACACGGGATGATGAATCTCTCAAAACCATGAAGAAATATTCTTCGGAAGTAAGCATAGAAAAACTGCGCAAAGTGTTCGAAGGTATATCAAGCGTCGATTATTGGGACCTTACCTTCAAAGGAGGGGATCGCTACTATGTCTATGTGTTTTGTCTTAATCCCTCTGAAGGCCCATTGTTAACGACAGTAAAGATACGATTCAATGCCGGGAACCGCATCGAAGTTGAAGAATGTGGGAAAAACGCTCTTGCCGGAGTTTATAAAAAACCGGAAAACTACCGCCTTCCCCTCGAGAGGGGCAAGCTGATGTATTCTTTCCTGGAACTGAAGTCAATACTGGAGAAGGTTACAGAGTTTAATCAATAAAACGCGTGAGCATGATTTCTCGGACGCTCAGGGCAGCAATTTCGGTCTAAAATCACAAAATCCAAAAAAACACCCAAAAGTCGGCACCAAGTCATAAAATCTCCGTCTAATCTATAAACGCTTTAAAAGGAGTTCGTATGTTAAAGAGAATAATGCTTGTCCTGACAGTGTTGTTCGTCGTCACGTTTCTTGTGGCCGCAGAGATTGATTACTCAGCGATAGACCCTTGCACGCTACCTGTGTATCTGGGATTGCTGAACGCTCCCGGGGTTGAAATCAGATATGAGGATCCCGACGGTGAGTACATTATAATTGAGATAGACGATACCATTTATGTTTTCTACGCTCTTGAATGACATGGGGTATTATTCAACAGCAATTGCAAGAGACAAAGGAGAGAAATCATGCCTTACAAAGCAATTAACAACCCGAACACTTACCGTTCCAGACCAAAGACAGAAAATGTCCGGATGGCTGATTTTTGGGAAAGCGGAATAATCAGCACAGTACCCAAACTAATAGTAAGTATCTTTTTATTGGCAATGCTTACCGGGCTGTTTGCCGATCCTCTTGTTCCACCCACGATAATCGGATCCGTCTCTTTAAGTTACAATCCTGCTGATGTGGTTTATACCAAAATTGAACTCCATCATGCGAGTAACGATAGTCTGGTCGCAGAGGTGTATCCCGATACGGATGGAAGTTTTTCCTTTAGCACTTATGCCGGGCAATACTATCTGGCTATTGAGATGTTCCGCCCGGACCTGGCTAAGTTCACTTATCCCATCAAAACCCAAGTCATCAATATTCCAAACACATCCTATTTAGCGGATTTGGGAACGATTCAGATGAATCAGTATAACATGAGTTCGGTTAAGGTGTCCACCAATACTGCCCATCCCTATTTCAAGGCCATCGGTCAAGCTCTTGTTAAGATATTCAGTGCAGTAAATGGCGGCTATAATGGCAATTCTGCCACGTTACATCTTTTTCAGGATGAATACGAGCTGTCTTCATTGAATTTCAACTACACAAGCAGCGCCAACAATGCCTTGAACCTGAAC
The DNA here is from genome assembly GCA_012797085.1 of Christensenellaceae bacterium. Lineage (GTDB taxonomy): Bacteria > Bacillota > Clostridia > Christensenellales > Aristaeellaceae > JAAZPT01. Next base: position 1,939 of record JAAZPT010000438.1, read on the forward strand.
ATCGTCGGGCTTGGCACCAATGGAGTATCGATCGAACCGGAAGAAAATCACATATCGGTAACTGCTCACAGAGTTAATACTACCTTTAGTAATATCAGGTTCGTGAATGAATTGAATATTGACGATGACTGCCTCCTATTCTTCAACCCCAGCACAAACGCCAAGTATTATTTTAACAACTGCCACTTTGGTAAGACAGAATATAATTATCGATTCGGGTGCGTGTCTTTCAATGGAATATCAGGTTTGTCCTTCTATAATTGTCAGTTTCAAAACATCAACAATTCAGATACCAACAACACATATGCCACTACCGGACACGGTTCTGTGAAGTTCATAGACTGCTCAGATATCAATATAGACACATCGGTCTTTGCATATAATAGTGCTTTTGGAGGTGGGGCTATTTATCTGGAAAACTGCGATGATGTAAACATTTC
>JAAZPT010000391.1 GCA_012797085.1 Christensenellaceae bacterium
TAAATCATCAAGGCTTTTAAGATAATCTATAGCTCCCGATAAATCCTCGCTTATTATATGATTATAAAAAATGTCCTTATTGAATATATTTGTCATAAGTTTTCCTTTTATTGTTTTTTGATATATGTTTTATTGCTCCAAACAAACAAATTTTATCATTAAGGCCGATTTCTTACAACTGCAATAAATTATAGCTGTAATATATATTTTTTTTATTAAATTTTTGTTTTGAATTTGTCAAGATACCTAAGCTTCGCCTTGCTATAAACCTATACCCAATTCCTTTTTTAATGCAATTTGCATTATTTGGGAAAAATTTACATCCCTTTGCCTTGCCTCGGTTTTAAGCCATTCGGGCAGGCTTACCGTTAGATTGACGGATTTTTTGCCTATTTTGCGCCTGTAATATGCGGTATCGGCCTTTATCAATGTGGTTTTATTTATTCTGTCAAAGTTGGGCTCGGGTATGGCTTTGCCGTCGTCCTCATAGCTTGTTAAAAACAGCGATAATAAATCCTCTGCCATATCTATGGCTTCATACAGGCTGTAAGCCCTTGTTATACAGTGCTCTATATCGGGTATAACTACCGTATAAATTCCGTTGGATGCCTTTGTAATATATGCGGGGTAAACGTATTTCATATTATTTCTCCTTTATTGTTTGCTCGTCTTTGCTGATAGGGAATTCTTTGCTGTTTGCGGGGCTGTACCATATTTGGTGTTTTAAGCCGTTCTTTTTGAGGCTGCAGCCTGCCAATATAAGTATTTTTTGAATATCGTTCATAAATTTGCTCCTTTTATAAAATATAGGCTTTTTTTGCTTGTTCCACCCTAAGACTGTCGCCCTTAAGCCTTATAATGTTCGTGCTGCCCAATATGCGATCATACATGCGTTTTTGGTCTATGTTTTCGCATTTAATCATTTCATCCACACTTTTATTTGTGGTATATATTGTGGGTTTTTCTGTGATATACCTTGCGTTTATAAAATCGTAGGCTCTTTCAAAGCCATAGCTTGTTTGGCGCTCCGTGCCTAAATCGTCAAATATTATTAAATCGGCAAGGGCAAGCTGTTTAAGCAAAGCGTTTTGATTATCCGTATCGCTTATAAGGCTGTTAAGGTTTAGCATAATTGCGGTTTTGCCCCTTTTAACAAGCTCGTTTGCAATTATGGCGGATATATAGCTTTTGCCTGTGCCTACATCTCCGCTAAAAAGCAAGCCTTTGCTTTTGTTGCTGAACTTGTTTATAAAATCCTTGGCTATATTTAAGGCTTTTTCGTTGTTTTTGTTTTTTATAAAACTGTCCAAATAAATATCCTTAAGCCTGCCCTTTAACAGATTATGTTGATTTAAAAGGCTTAATCTTTCCAATTTAGCTGTTACAATATCCCTGTTTTTTTGCTCAATTTCAAGGCTGTTGCGCTTTTCAATGCCGCATTTACACAGGCACATGGGCTTAAACTCCATGCCTTGCACATTAATAAGGGATTGTTTTTTAGTGTTGCAGTTTCCGCAGTACAATATACCGTCCTTAATATAGTCGTTATTATTAATTTTTATAGCTGTATGGCTGTTTTCAATAATCTGTGCCAATATGTTTGCCATGCTGTTCATAATTACCTCAATCTAAAAAGTCAAAAGGGTCAAGGCCTAAATCCATTTTTTCATCAATGGTAAGTTCTCTGTACTCAATGGATATATCCTCAACGTCCTCCCAGCGTCTTTGGTTTAAATAGGTGGTGGGGTTGGGTATGTATTGGCCGTTTTCCTTCTTCCAGTCGTGACTGTTACATTGCTTTTTAAGAGCCTTAAGAATATCCTCAAGCAAGTCATCGTCAACTTTAAGCTTTTTAAAGGCAACAAAGGCCGCACCCTTCCCTACCCGTTTAGGGTAGGCTCCCCAAAACTTGTTAAAGTTTTGTGAGTATGTTGTTGTTATTGTTTTTGTATCTGTATTTGATATTGTTATTGCTTGACTGTCGTCAACGCTCGTTAAATTATCTTTAGATTTTTTAGATCTTTTTAAAGCACTCTTTAATCCCGCTTCTCTTCTTTGCTCAACTTTTTTATCGTAGCTTATTTTGTCCCTGTCAATTTCAGGTTTGATATATTCAAAAATGCCGTCAAGTACATCATTTCCGCTTTCCGTTATCTCGCCTGTTTGAGCATAAGTCATTAACATATCAACCATTTTAGCTATATTAATGGGATCTTTTACAGTGCTTTTAATAAGCTTATAATGCCTAAAGAAAAACATCATTGCCGGTCTTTCCGCCATAAAATTCTCCTAACATTTATTGTAAAGGGCGCGCTTCCTTTACTAATTTAACTATAGCACAGGGCATTTTTTTAAAGGCCGTTTTTCAGCATTTTATTATGGGGTGTAAGGGGCTTTATAGCTATGTTTAAGGGCTGTTTGATAAAATATTCGGTGGCGGGTTTTCAGCTGTAAATAAGAGGCTTGTTAAAATAAATTATAAACAAGCAAGAAATATATATAATTTTATATATATATTTTATAAAACAAATTATATACCGTTGATATTTAAATATAAAAAATTATATATAATATTTCAAAAAATCCCCCATACCCCTTACCACAAGCCTGTTACAGACCATAATAAAAGCCTAAATTTCGCAATATAAAAAATTTGATATGGTATAGTAAATATAAGGAATATATCAAATA
>JAAZPT010000007.1 GCA_012797085.1 Christensenellaceae bacterium
CATTGTTCTATTTCAATTACATCGTGGCTTCTTTTTTTGTAAAAGCCAATTGCAACTTTGCCATTTACTTCCCTAACCGGTAAAGAAGTTTTGTTTCTTGAATGCCAAGGGTTATCTAAACCAATTACTTCGCTAACTTCTTTGTCTATTTTAGAAATAAACTTCAAACTATCTTCTACTTTTTTACCTTTCCAGCTAAGAGTTTTTTCATAATTTAAATGTTGACATGAGCAACCACCACATTTGCCAAAATAAGGGCATTGAGGAGTTTGTCTATCATCAGACTTTTTTATAATCTCTAATAATTTACCATATGCGTAACGTTTTTCAACACGCTCAATTCTTATTTTTATAAACTCAGTAGGAATAGCACCATTTACAAAAATTGTAAAACCATTATATTGGCAAACGCCTTCAAAGTTGCTACCCAACCTAAGGCATTCCACCTCTATAATTTTATTCTTTAAATCCTTCGGGTTAAAGTTTATCATTTATATTTCCTTATATTTATTATATTATTCTAAAAAAGAGGAGTAGTATAATTATGATGAAAGTGGTTTTCAGGTCGATTTTATAGGTATGTGACTTTTAAAATTAAAAAATGCATTAAACTTTTATAATGAAAAATAATGCCAATATTGCCATACTGGCAAACTTTGAGGCTTTCAAAAGTATAAAGAGTTTAATTTGGGCAAAAATAGAAGAGTTTGAGATATTCACAACTTTATTAAACAAACAAATAACTTTTTATGCATTTGCTAACGCCTTAAAAGCCAACAATATAAGCATTTATAACATAGAAAATAATGTTATTGTTATTAATTCCAAAGTTATAAAACTTGCCCAAATGCAAATGGATGGCTATGCTTATATCAAACCATAATATTATTTTAAATGCAGAGCAACTGCTCTGCATATTATTTTATATTATTTAGCGTATTCTGTAACCCTTGTTTCCCTAACCACATTTACACTTATTTGACCCGGGTACTCCATTTCCTTTTCTATACGTTTTGCAACTTCTTTAGCTAAAATTCTTGTTGCTTCATCGGACAAATCATCCGGTTTAACCATAATTCTAACTTCTCTACCACTTTGAATAGCAAAGCATTTTTCAACTCCATTAAAGCCATTTGCAATTTCTTCAAGTTTTTCAAGTCTTTGGATATAGTTTTCAAGGGATTCTCTTCTTGCTCCCGGTCTTGCAGCGGATATTGCATCGGCTGCTTGAACAATAACAGCCTCTATTGTTTGTGGTTCAACGTCATTATGATGAGCCATTATAGAGTGAACTACATTGTTGTTTTCATGATATTTGCGAGCAAGCTCTGCGCCTATTGTTACATGGGTACCTTCTTGCTCATGGTCAACAGCCTTACCTATATCATGTAAAAGCCCGGCCCTTTTTGCAAGAGCTACATTTGCACCAAGTTCTGCAGCCATGATTCCGGCAAGATGACTAACTTCTATACTATGTTTAAGCACATTTTGGCCATAGCTGGTACGATATTTTAATCTACCTAATATTTTAACTAATTCATGATGTATTCCATGTTGTTTAGTTTCAAATACAGCTTGTTCCCCCGCTTCTCTAATCTGGTTATCAACTTCTTTTTGTGATTTTGTAACCATTTCTTCTATGCGCGCGGGATGAATTCTTCCATCCATAATCAGTTTTTCAATAGCTATCCTTGCTACTTCACGTCTTACAGGATCAAAAGCTGATATAACCACAGCCTCAGGAGTATCATCTATAATTAAATCAACACCGGTTGCAGTTTCCAATGCTCTAATATTGCGACCTTCTCTACCAATAATTCTACCCTTCATATCATCTGTAGGTAAATTTATTACTGAAACTGTACTTTCAGCAACATGGTCAGAGGCACACCTTTGTATTGCCTGAGCAATTATATTTTTTGCCTTTTTATCCGCCTCTTCCTTCGCCTTGTCTTCAATTTCTATAACAGTTTTGGCTGCCTCATGATAGGCTTCTTTTTCTATACGAGAAACAAGTTGTTGCATTGCTTCGTCTTGAGTCATACCTGCAATTCTTTCAAGTTCATATATTTGACTTTCCCTTAATTGAGCAGCTTCATCATGTATTGTTTGTATTTCTTTTTGTTTATCTAAAATTGATTCTTCAC
>JAAZPT010000392.1 GCA_012797085.1 Christensenellaceae bacterium
AATAGAGTAAAAATTTGACTGTCAGCAAACAATGACATAATACCTGTGTTTTGAATATTCATATCGCCCGTTGCCGTTAAATGTGCAAATAAGAGCATTAAACCCGCACTTAATACAGAGAGAACAAATACTATTTTTATAAGTGAAGATTTTGCCATTTTATAAATATCTACCTTAATCAAATCAAGCATTTTTTACACCTCCCACAAGTGATAAGAAATAGTTTTCTAATGTTTCTTCTTGATAGCTCAAATTTGTAACTACTATATCATTTTCACTTAAAACTCTTGACACATATTCTATATCTGTCAAATAATCATATAATTCCAGTTCGGTGTCTGATATTACTTTATAATTATCTGTATGCAAAATAGATTTTAAGACTTTTATCAGATTGTCTAGTTGCTTGCAACCAATTAACAAATGTGGATTGCTTTCTTTTTCCAGCTCTTCAAGATTCATTGAGTTAACAATTTTCCCGCTATCAATAAAGATATACTGTGTAGCAACTTGATACAATTCTGGTAAATTATGGCTGGATATCAATATCGTTATATTTTTATTTTTACAAAGGTCTATAATTAAATTTCTTATTTCAGTAACCCCGATAGGGTCTAATCCATTTATAGACTCGTCTAAAATAAGTATTTGGGGATTACCTAATAAAGCAATAGCAATACCTAGTCTTTGTTTCATTCCTAACGAAAAGTCCTTTGCCTTTTTCTTTAAATCTGCGGATAAACCAACAAGCTCTAATTCTGCTTTGCAATCAGTTTTTCTAATTCCTCTTAATGTTTGATGCAATTGTAAATTCTGCTTTGCTGTCATATAAGGAATAATACTGGGATTTTCAATCATGCACCCAATATTTTTTCGTTCTATCTGTATGTTCTTTTCATGTTCCTTACCAAACAAAATAATGCGTCCAGCGGTAGGAATACTCAACCCCACTAACGTTCTCATTAGTGTTGTTTTACCTGCCCCATTTTTTCCAATCAGTCCATATATTTCTCCCTCTTTCAGTTGAACGCATACATTATCCAAAGCAATGAATTTACCATAGTGTTTTGTAAGGCTATCGGTTTCTATCAATATTTTTTTCATTTTCTATTCTCCTTGTTTGTTTTTGGATAAAATGCTTCCATAACTTCTTGAGTAGCTTTCATAAAAAGTTCACTCGGTAATAATGCAATTCCTCTGGTACTAGGGTTTTCATCTCCAAGAACAACTAATGTATCTCCAGCTTTCAATCCTAATAAATCACGGGCTTGTTTCGGAATTACAATTTGTCCCCGTTCTCCGATTACTGTTGTTCCAAATAAATGCTTACCTTTTGGTGCTATACTGGCTTCTTCTTTTTCTCCGTCATAATGCAATAAATCATCGACGGAAACATCATATAAATCTGCTAATGCAACACAGTTTATTAAATCGGGAACACTATCTCCGTTTTCCCATTTTGCAACCGCCTGCCTTGATACATTGATTTCATTTGCAACTTCTTCTAATGTCATATTATTTGCTTTTCGCAAAAATATAAGATTTAAATGAAGATTTATTTTCTTATTATTCATATTTTTCATTCCTCCTCAATTTCCATTATATAACCGTAAATATTGATTTCAACCAACTGCACATACCAGTTTTTGTTATTCTTAGTTACATAAGCACGCAAATCTATATAGAAATGCACACTTTCAATTATTTTATGATTTTTCAGTTACTATCCTTATGGAGCTTCAGCATGCATATCCTTATTTTCTCTTGTCCGCCACGAACAGAAAAGAAAGGCTCTTTGTCAAATGTTGGGGTAGGAAGCATATCTGTTTCCTATCCCACTTTTATTTTTCTATATTTATGAGCA
>JAAZPT010000393.1 GCA_012797085.1 Christensenellaceae bacterium
AATTTAAAAATTATATTAATTAATAAAATTTTTATAAGGTATTGACATTTTAAAATACATATTATATACTTTATGTATATAATATGTATACAAACTTAATACTTGCTTTATATTGTTTTAAGGAGAAATGTTATGTGCTATAAAAAACCCCTAATAGGTTGTATTGCTGATGATTTCACCGGTGCTAGTGATGTATGTTCTTTTTTGGTAGATACAGGAGCGAAGTGCATTCTTTTTAATGGTATACCATCAAATAATTTTGATCTGAGTCAATATGATGTAATCGTAATTGCATTAAAAATTAGAAACATACATAAAAAAGAAGCCATTGCTGAAGTCGAAAAGGCCTATAATTTTTTTGTGGCAAATGGAATAGAAAAAATTTACGACAAATATTGTTCTACGTTTGATTCAACAAAAGAGGGAAACATAGGCCCAATCTTAGATTTTCTTTTAGAAAAAAGTGGTCAGAACTTTACAATAGTTTCTCCGGCTTTACCTGAAAATAACAGAATAGTTTTTAATGGATATTTGTTTGCTGATAATGTTTTGCTTGAAGACAGCTCAATGAGAAATCACCCCTTAAACCCTATGAAGGACAGTTATATTCCTCGTTTATTAGAATCACAATCTAAACATCGCTGTTTTATGCTTAATTATTTAGATTTAAAAGATAGCCCAGAAAAAATATTAATAAAGAGCGATTCGTTTTCTAAAAACAAAAACTACTATATATGTTGCGATTATATTTGCAACGAACACGGTGCAAAAATAGCAGAAACTTTTAAAAACCTAAATTTACTAAGTGGTAGCTCTTCACTAATTAAAGAATGGTATAAAGCCTTAAATCCTAATGCCCAAAATAATATAAACACTACTATTATAAAAGATACTTCTCCTACTCTAATATTATCGGGCAGTTTATCCACGCAAACCAAAAAACAAATTAATGCATATATAAAAACGGGTAGTAAAACATTAAGGCTTTATCCCGATAAGTTAATAAGTAAAGAACAAACAATAGAAGAACTTTATAAGCATATCGATAATATGGAAAATGATTTACTTATATATAGTTCAGGTGAAGAAACAGTAAACCGAACCATTCAAAAGCAATATTCCGAAATTTTAGAACTTACACTATCCCAATTAGGTTTATATGCTTTAAAATCCGGTATAAATAAACTAATTGTAGCCGGAGGCGAAACATCCGGAGCTGTTACTAAGAGTTTAAATTATATCGCTTTTGATATTGGTAAAACAGTCGCACCTGGTGTACCAATATTAAAGCCAATTGATGATGTGGGTAAACAACTTGTTCTTAAATCTGGTAATTTTGGCCAAGACGACTTCTTTAATAAAGCTATAAGAATGATGAGGGGTTTAAAATGACTTTAGATGAATTATTTGATGATGCAATATGGGTTTGTAAGGTTTTGTTCGACCGAAAAATTGTTACAGGTTCTTCCGCTAATATGAGCTTTAAGCATGAAAATAGAATATATATAACAGGTAGCAACACATGTTTTGGCAGATTAACTAAAGACTCCTTTGCCGTTTTGAATCAAGACGAAGTACTAAGTTCAATTAAGCCTAGTAAGGAACTACCTTTACACAAGTATTTATACGAAAACTGCCCTAACGCTAATGCAGTTATACACACTCACAGTACATTTGCAACTTATTGGTC
>JAAZPT010000394.1 GCA_012797085.1 Christensenellaceae bacterium
AAAACCCGACCTTGTTGTTATGACAATGATGAGTCAATCAATGGATATTAAAACCCAGCTTAATGCAGTAGGTATTCCGGTTATTGTAACAAATGCAAGCTCGATAGAGCAGGTTTATGAAGCAATATCATTATTAGGCAAAGCAACCTCAAGGGATGAAAAGGCTGAAGAAATAATAAGCAATATGAAGGAAAGTTTTGATGCACTTAGTAAAAAGTCGGAAGCAGTTTCTAAAAAAGAGAGTATTTATTTTGAGGTTTCACCATTGGAATATGGTCTTTGGTCAACAGGCAAGGGCACATTTATGGATGAAATTGCCAACATTTGTGGCCTAAATAATGTTTTTAATGATATTGAAGGATGGAAAGAAGTATCCCAAGAACAAGTTCTGGAGAGAAATCCGGACAACATTGTTACAATAACAATGTACTTTGGGGAAGGGCCAACACCGGTTGAAGAAATTTTAGCACGTGAAGCTTGGAGTAATGTAACAGCTGTTAAAAACAACAAAATATTCTCTATAGATGGTGATTTACTTTCTCGCCCAAGTCCAAGGCTTGTAGAAGGTGCACAAGAGCTTTTTAATTTAGTATATAAGATTAATTAATATGATTAATTTAATAAATAGTAAAACAAAATATATGGTACTAATGTTTATACTAATAATTACGATGTTCCTATGCTTTTGCATAGGAACAATTAATATCAGCCCTATTAGTGTCGTTGATGCTATATTTTCCGCTATAAGCGGTAAAGGCAATGATACATTAGGGAATATATTAATAAATATTCGAATACCGCGTGTTTTAGCTGCAGCTCTTGTTGGAGCGGCATTATCTATAAGTGGTACCGCGATGCAAGGCTTACTTAGAAATCCCCTTGCTGATGGGTCAACCCTCGGTGTTTCTTCAGCAGCCTCATTAGGAGCTGTAATTGCGATACTAACAGGCTTATATTTACCAGTAATTGGTTCAACAACTTTATTTGCTATTACTTTTAGTTTTATTTACTTAATTTTTATCTTGTTTATGGCCTATGCTATTGATAAAACATTGGCTACAAACACAATAATTTTAACAGGTATAATATTCTCAATGTTTATAAGCGCAATTATAATGTTGCTTATAGCTTTTTCCGGAAATCATTTAAGAAGTATTACTTTTTGGACAATGGGCTCTTTAAGTTCTACAAACTATAATGATGTTTGGCTTATGTTAATAGTTTTGATTGTTTTTGCTTCGGTATTGCTAAGTTTGGGTAAAGAGATAAATGCTTTTGCAATAGGGGAGAATAACGCAAGGTTTATAGGTGTAAATGTTAAAAAAACAAAACTAACAATATTAATTGCCGTTGCGGTACTTATTGGCACGGCAGTTTCCATAAGTGGAACAATAGGTTTTGTTGGGCTTATAATACCCCATATAACACGCTTGTCTTTTGGTTTTGATAATAAAAAATTATTGCCTATTTCAATGATTATTGGAGCAATATTTCTTATGCTATGCGATTTGATAGCAAGAACAATTTTAAGTCCGGTGGAATTACCTATTGGTGTTATATCATCAATGATTGGGACACTGTTTTTTATAAGTATATTTTATAAAAAAAGGAGAAGTAGATGAGCTTATTAAATATTAAAAATTTGAGTTTAAAAATAAATAGTGCCCAAATACTAAGCGACATTAATTTTAAGCTGAATATAGGTGAATGGCTTATGATAGTTGGACCGAATGGTGCCGGAAAGTCAAGCCTTATAAATTCAATTATGGGTGTTTATAAATATGATGGGAAAGTCCTGCTTAATAAAAAAAATATAAGGGATTATAAAACAAAAGCTTTAGCAAAACATATTGCTGTGTTACCCCAAATAAACAATAGTGATTTTGATTTTACTGTGTATGAAATTGTGTCATTAGGTAGATATGCTTATAGCAGTAGTCCCTTTGATATTACTACAGTCGAGGATGAAGAAGTTATTGATGAAGCCTTGAATTATACCGGTATTATTGAATTAAAAAACAGAAGGATTTCAAGCCTTTCAGGTGGTGAAATTCAAAGAGTTTTCCTTGCACAAGTATTTGCTCAAAAAACAAACATATTGATACTTGATGAACCGACAAACCATTTAGATTTAGCAAATATGATAAATACATACAATATATTAAAAAAATGGCTTTTAGACAAACCCAGGGCTATTATTAGTGTAGTACATGATATCAGTATTGCAAAACTTTATGGAAGTCATGCTTTACTTTTGGATAAGGGTATACAGTATTCTA
>JAAZPT010000395.1 GCA_012797085.1 Christensenellaceae bacterium
AAGTAAAAAATAAAGGGGTAATATTATGATTAAAAAACAAGAGGAATTAAAAGTTACTGTAACAGAAAAAGCCAAAGGTGGAGAAGGCGTTTTTGTTAATGAACATGTGCTTGTTGGTGATGAGTTTTTTGGCAAAGGCAGGCTATATGCTAAATGTAAATTGGCACCGGGTCATTCTGTCGGCAACCATACCCATACCGGCGAAATGGAAGTTTGCTATTTTTTAAGCGGTGAAGGCACAGTTGAATGTGATGGTGTGGAAACAAAGGTAAAGGCCGGGGATGTAAACCTTGTAAACCCGGGCGAAAACCATGCAGTTATAAACACAGGCAATGAAGATTTAGTGTATATGGCACTAATATTGTATGCTTAATAAAAAATCAATACAAAATAAGCCCTGAAAGGGGCTTATTTTGATAGTTTTTCTATTATAGCTGCTATTTCGTTTATTTTATCTTCAGAATCTTTTTCGTTGTTGGCATTTAGCGAGCTTAATACACAGTGGTGCAGATGTGCAGCAAGCACATCTTTATTTATGCTCTTTAGGGCAGCTATTACGGCTAATAACTGTGTTGATATATCTATACAGTATCGGTCGTCCTCTACCATTTTAATTAAACCGTCCACTTGACCGCGAGCAATTTTTAAACGATGTAATATATTTTTATGGTCAGCTTTCATTATTCAATACCAACAACTTCATAACCGGCATCAGTTATGGTTTTTGTAATAAGTTCATTGCTTGCATCGCCTTCAACTGTTGCTTGTTTTTTTGCCAAATCAACACTTGCACTTACATTTGCCAAGGCGTTTAATGCCTTTTCAACCCTTGCGGAACAATGTCCGCAGCTCATTCCTTCAATTTTAACCACTTTTTTCATAATGCTTTCTCCTTTATTATTTTTATTTGTTTCTATATTTTGTAATTTTTGAATATTAACGCTAAATATTTGGTTTTCTTTTTGTTTTGTATTTACTTTTTGTGCTTTAAAATATCTTAATCTTAAAGCGTTGCCCACAACAAAAACACTGCTAAAGCTCATAGCAAAGGCCGCTATCATTGGGTTTAATGTTAAACCGAAACTGTTGTAAAATAGGCCTGTAGCTATGGGTATTGCTAATATATTATAAAAGAACGCCCAAAACAAGTTTTGTTTTATATTGCGGATTGTACTATGGGATAAGTCTATTGCAGTAGCAACATTTTGAAGGTCGCTTCTAACAAGTACTACATCTGCGCTTTCTATAGCTATATCTGTGCCGGCACCTATGGCAATACCAACATCCGCAATGGCTAAGGCGGGTGCATCATTTATGCCGTCGCCAACCATAATTGTAGTGCCTTGCTCAGCCTTAATTTTATTAATAATTTTACTTTTATCCTGTGGCATAACATCCGCATAATAATTTTTAATGCCCACGCTTTCTGCTATGGCTTTAACCGTTCTGTTATTATCACCGCTTAGCATTACAGTGTCTATATTATTATCTTCTAATGTTTTTATTGCAGCTATGCTGCTTGATTTTACCACGTCGGCTATACCGATAATACCGCTAAACTCTGAATTTAAGGATATATATACAGGTGTTTTACCTTGAGCG
>JAAZPT010000396.1 GCA_012797085.1 Christensenellaceae bacterium
TAAAATCGTCATTTAGTTCCATTAAATCAAGAACATTGTTAGTTACAATAGAGTTTGCTACCCTAATGCCTGTATCCCTTTCCGGAAAAACAACTCTATCGACACCAAGTTGTCGAAGTATTTTTGCATGTATGTTGTCATTTGCTTTAGCAATAATATATTTTGCCTCCATATCTTTTAACATCATACAAACTAAAATCGAAGCCTTTAAATCTTTACCAATAGCAACAATACAAGCATCATAATTTCTTATTCCCATGGATCTAAGTGTTGCCTCATCAGTTATATTAGCCTGTACAGCTTGGGTTACAAACTCCGTTGCACGTTCAACCTTTTCCAAATCACCATCTACGGCTAAAGCCTCATGCCCAAGCTCACAAATAGTTTTTGCAACACTATTACCAAAGCTGCCAAGGCCTAGCACTAAAAATTGTTTTGTCTTTTTCATATTTTTCAAATAATCTCCTTAACCAATAAGAATTCTTTCTTCCGGATATTGAATTTTAGGTTTTGAATTTTGTTTAGAAGCTAACGCTACTGCTAAAGTCAATGGCCCAACTCTCCCTAAATACATTAAAATAATTAATGTGATTTGAGCAGGAATACTAAAGTTCGCACTTCCCACACTTGTAACACCAACAGTTGCCATTGCCGATACAGCTTCAAACATTATATCAATTAGCTGTTTATCAGTATGCCGTTCAAATATACTAATTAAGAAAGATGAAAATAATAACAATAATAAATATATTAATACTATTGCCGATGCCCGATTTATTTGCTTATGATTGATTGTTTTATCAAATGCTTTAACATCATCATCTCCCCTTATAATATACCACATTTCCAACATTAATATAAACATTGTACTGGTTTTAACACCACCACCTGTTGATGTAGGAGATGCACCAATAAACATTAGTATTACAGAAATCAATTTACCGGCATTGGTTAAATGAGCTTGATCAAGGGAGGCATATCCTGCTGTCCTTAGCGTGGTTGATTGAAAAAAAGTATTTACACATCTGTTAAAAAAATTATCTATGGTTTTATTCCATAAGGGAGTATTGTCAATTTCGGTAATATAAAATATAACTGTACCAAATATAAGTAAAAAAATTGTTGAAACTATAACTATTTTAGAGTGGAGTCTTAACTTTTTAAAACTTAGCTTATTATGAATTAAGTCACTTATTACTAAAAAACCTAAGCCTCCAAATATAATTAATAATGCAATAGTAATCAAAACTAATGGATCATTAGCAAAATTTGTTAATGAATCAAAATTTCCAAAAAGATCAAATCCTGCATTGCAAAATGCACTTATTGAATGAAACAAACTATAAGCAATGCCTTTTTTTAACCCAAACATTGGTATAAAACGAATCAATAAAACCATAGCACCGATAATTTCAAAAGATAGGGCTATTGCAATAACTTTAAGGCTTAGTTTTACTACACCTGTAAGACCATCAATATTAAATGTATCCCTAAGCAACATTCGGTTCTTTAAAGATATTCTTTTACCGAGGGCAATCAATATTAATGTTGCAAATATCATAAAGCCCAAGCCACCTATTTGTATTAAAGTGATTATTATAAAATGACCAAGGCTTGAAAAAGCCGTGCCGGTATCAACAGTAGTTAAGCCTGTTACGCAAGTTGCTGAGGTTGAAGTAAAAAGTGCATTCAAAAAACCCACCGACTCACCAGTACTTGAGCTTTGAGGTAAAGAAAGTAATATTGCCCCCAATGAAATAATAAAAGCGAAACCTATAACAAGCATTTTATCTGCAGAAACAGGTTTGTTTTTTATTTTACTTTTATTTTCCAAAAAAACACCTCTTTAAAAACATTGTGAAAATCAATACCATTGTAATTA
>JAAZPT010000397.1 GCA_012797085.1 Christensenellaceae bacterium
AATTTGATATAGTATTCAAAAAAATCGACTCTACAATCCGTGGAAACATTAAAGAAGAAGTTAAAGCCGTTCATGAGCTCTACAAAGCGGATAAAATAGTGTTTGCTCCAGCTTTTCCAAAAATAGGTAGAACTACGGCCGAAGGTATTCACTATTTAAATGGTGTGCGCATACTTGAAACTGAAATGGCTAAAGACCCCTATAACCCCGTTGTTGAGGATAATATTACCGTAATTCTTCAGGATATTGACGGCCCTGTTACTCACCACGGTTTGGAAGAAATTCGCTCAGGCATAATAGATTTAAGTGCATCCGTATGCCATACCTTTGATACTGAGGAAATATCCGACTTGGAAAATATAGTAAAAGCTTGTAATGTAGAGGGTCAAAAAACACTTTGGATAGGCTCTGCCGGCCTTGCTGATGCATTGTTTGACTCCATAGTTCCCCATTACCCCAGCCTTGCCATTGTTGGCTCAATAAGCCAAGTATCGGAAAAACAAATTGGTTTTGCCTCATTTGAGGGCGCTCCCGTTGTGCTTGTGCCCGCTGAAAACCTGTTAAAACAAGAGGGCTTGGATAAATATGCCCAAATTGTTGCCCAACATATAAAAGATGGCCATAACACAATACTTACATCTTCCACTAAAAGGGCAGATTATGAAAAATCTATAGAAGTTGCAAAAACATTGGGTATAGATGCAAAAGCAGCCAGTAAACATGTTCAAGAATCCCTTGGTATTTTAGCAAAACTAATATTGGATTCCGTAACGGTATCCGGTATATTTTTAACCGGTGGCGATACTGCAATATCCGTAATACACAGCTTATCTTGCAGTGGCAGCACAATAATAAGTGAATTAACGACCGGTGTTGTATTGTCCGAGCTAAATGGTGGTGCCTATGGCGGTTTACCAATAGTTACCAAGGCGGGAGCTTTTGGAACACCGGAAACTATACACGACAGTTTAGCAAAGTTAAAGGAGTTGAGATAATATGAAAAAAACATTAATAACAATGGGTGATCCGGCAGGTGTCGGCCCGGAAATATCACTAAAGGCAGTGGAGTCCGACCCGAAGCTATTAAACAGTACTGTTATTGTTGGTAGCCTCGGTATACTAAAATATTATAAGGAATTGTTGAAAAGTCCCTCTCCCTTTAATGTAATTGAAAATATGGCAGATTTTAAAGAAGGCCATGTAAATATTATTGATGTGCTTGACTTGGACTTTGATAAAATTAAAATTGGTGAAGTATCACCCATTGCAGGGAATGCAGCCTACCAATACTTGGAAAAAGCAATCGGCCTGTCCATGGCTAAGGAAGCCGGCCCCGTTGTTACTGGCCCATTAAATAAAGAAGCATTGCACCTTGGTGGGCATAACTATGATGGCCATACGGAAATATTTGCTACACTAACAAAGACTCCAAAATATACCATGATGCTTTGGAGCGAAATAATGAGCGTAGTGCATGTATCTACACACTGCTCATTAAGGGATGCCTGCGACCGCGTTAAAAAGGAAAGAGTTCTTGATGTTATACATTTAGGATATCAAGCATTAAAAAACCTTGGTGTTGAAGAGCCTAAGTTGGCAGTTGCCGGTTTAAACCCTCACTCCGGTGAAAACGGCATATTCGGCTCAGAGGATATTGAAGAAATTACACCTGCTATTGAAGCCGCAAAAGCTGAAGGTATAAATGTAGAAGGTCCTGTTCCTCCGGATACGGTATTCCTGAAGGCCTCAAAGGGCAAATACGATTTGGTAGTTGCCATGTATCACGATCAAGGGCATATACCCATGAAAATGCTTGCCTTTGATTCCGGCGTAAATACCACCCTTGGATTACCGATAATTCGTACATCTGTAGACCATGGTACAGCCTTTGATATTGCAGGTAAAGGCATTGCCAGGGAAGAAAGCATGCTTTGGGCTTTAAAGCTTGGCACACGTTTTGCAGAGCATATTGAATAAAAAACCCTCAAGCTAAGCTTGAGGGTTTTTTATGCAACCACTTTAAATTATATAACTATATTATATTTATAATTTACTTAATATTAACACACAAAACCAATTAATACTTTAACTTTAATAAACAAGCGCTAATTTGTTCTTCAACCTTATCTAAAAGTTTTGAAACAAATATATCATTGTTTTTTAGCTTTATTATTCCACCATACTGAGCCTTTTGGTAATGCTTAAGAGCTTCCAAATAGTTCACTTCTGTGCCATAACCATAAAAATAGCAATCACCAAGGCGCTTATGCACATCTGCATAACTATATTCATATTTTGATTTTATTTTTTCTTCAGCCATTTTATATATATCAAAAGCCTTATAACTATCTTTTTTACAAGCATTTCCATAAGCAAACATATCACCAAGCTTATAAAGAGCGTTAGTATCACCTAATGCTGCCGCATAAGAGAAATAATAATACGCCTTTTTATAGTCCTTATCCCCTGTTCTTCCATAGGAATAAACATAACCCAAGTTGCTTGCAGCTATTATTGAAGCTCTTGTACCACTATAATCAAAAGCTGTTAGATAGTGCTTTTCCGCTTTAAAATAATCTTGCCCAAAGTATAGACCACTATAATAATAAGCTCCAATTTCTAAGTGCATAGTTGACATAAACTTGCGTACTTCAAGCTCTGTCATACCAAACTTATCAAACTTTCGCCTTAAATACTCAAGATTATTATCATCTGTGGCCATAATAATAAAGTCAAGAGCATTTTGTATATCTGCTTCATCTTCATCTTTTTTATTTCCAAGCAAGTCAATTATATAGTCTACCCAAGTTTCAAGGGATTCTTTATCTATAATATTGTATTGCTCAAATAGAGGCAAACTTCTATCATCTAAGCGTTTAATATAATGTATCATAAATTTCCCTTACATACTAACAACTTCATAGCCTTGTTCCAAATATTTTTTCATACCTGCATGACCATTCATATCATCAAGCATATCTAAATTAGATAATAAGGCCTTTTCATAAACACCTA
>JAAZPT010000058.1 GCA_012797085.1 Christensenellaceae bacterium
GATAATTGTAATTTCCAAAAAATTATCTAAAAACATGGATATTATATATATTACAGTAAAAGAGGGCAAAACCATGCCAAAAGTGGCAACAAGGGAGCCTATAAAGCCCCTTTGTTTATAGCCTACGTATGTGGCGCAGTTAAGGGCAATGGGGCCCGGGGTGGATTCCGCAATAACGGTAACATTCATCATTTCGTCATGGGTGATCCATTTTTTATTTTCTACGCATATATCCTCTATAATAGCAATCATGGCATAGCCACCGCCAAAGGTGAAAAAGCCTATTTTCATAAATGACAGCATTAAATCCAATAGTATGTTCATTTTACCTCGTCATCAGCATTTTGAGCATTAAAGTAGTATCCCTTTGAGTTTTTTACAGCCTCAAAGCATTCGCCTTGTCCCAGCAAGCAAGCCTTACATTCAATATCGGCAAGTTTGTTTATTTTGTCGGCTAAATCTCGCAACACATTCCTATTAACGGAATAATGCATATAGTAGCCCTTCTTTTGTCCACTTAAAAGTCCCGCTTCACGCAATACCTTCAAGTGTTGGGATACCGCAGCTTCCGAAATATCAAGATTTTTTGCCAAAGCGCCAACGCAATAGTTGTTAGCAAGCAACAGGTTTAAAATTTTTAGGCGAGTTTCATCCGCCATGGCTTTTAGTATTATTTGCATATTATCCTCCTTTAATTAAGTGTTTACTTAATTAGATTATACGATTTTTGAAAAATAAGTCAATGTTTTTGTTTGACACTGTTTTATGTATATATTAATATTAAAAAGTAAATTATATTGTATTTAGGTGTTGTATGGTATTTAATTCATTTCATTTTGTATTGTTTTTTCCCATAGTTGCATTGATATATTATTCATTGCCCCATAAATTAAGGCATATATGGCTTTTGGCCGCAAGCTATTATTTTTACATGTGTTGGAATGCAACATATGCCATACTCATTACAATAACTATAGTTGTAACTTATTTTTGTGGAATATTAATCAGCAAAGCTGAAAGTGAAAAGGCTAAAAAAGGCTATGTAGCTTCGACTTTTATTATAAACCTGGGCATACTGGTCTTTTTTAAATATTTTAACTTTATAGGGGAGAGCATAAACCGTTTGCTGTCCATGGGGAATATAGCTTTTAAAATACCCGCCTTGGATATACTGTTGCCCGTTGGAATAAGCTTTTATACATTCCAATCCTTAGGCTATGTTGTTGATGTATACAGAAAAGATGTCCACCCTCAAAAAAACCTGCTTAAATACGCACTTTTCGTAAGCTTTTTCCCTACGCTCCTTTCCGGGCCCATAGAGCGCAGCTATAATCTTATGCCCCAATTTGATGAGCCGCGCAATTTTGATTACAACAGGGCAAGGGAAGGCTTTATTATGTTGCTTTGGGGTTATTTTAAAAAAGTTGTTATTGCAGACAGGCTTGCCCCCTATGTAGACCATATATACAACAATTTAGGCGATGTTGGCACTGCTGCCATAATTATTGCCACAATATTTTTTACCGTACAAATATATTGCGACTTCAGCGGATATAGCGACATAGCCATAGGCACAGCAAAAATAATGGGCTTTAATTTGATTAAAAACTTTGATTTGCCCTATACATCAAAATCCATAGCGGAATTTTGGCGAAGGTGGCATATATCCCTATCCACCTGGTTTAGAGATTATTTATATATTCCCCTCGGGGGCAACAGGGTAAGCCGAAAACGCTGGATTTTTAACATTATGCTCGTTTTTATAGTTAGCGGAATATGGCATGGAGCAAATTGGACATTCTTATTATGGGGTTTATTGCACGGCATATATCAGGTGATAGGCAAAATAAGCCGCAAGCCTAAGGATAAGCTGTTATCAAAGCTGAAAATATCTAAAAACGCTTGGTATTACAAGGTTTCAGCAAGATTTATCACATTTTGTTCAGTGGCGATAGCTTGGGTGTTTTTTAAGGCAAACACCGTACAAGATGCCTTTTACATTTTTAAAGAAGTTATAAAGGCCATACCTCGTATAGCTCAAACAAATATGCCTCGCTTATTTTTAGGTCGGTCAATATATTTTTATGACTTTGTTATAGGTGCAGTGCTGATAATTATATTATTGTTTGGAGAACGCCGTATTGAAAGCTTTTTAAAAAAATTGCCCTATAGAATTTTGCCCATACGTTGGTTTGCATATTTATTTATAATATTCTTTATTATTTTGCTTGGCATATACGGCAGCTTAAGCCCTGCATCCTTTATATACTTACAGTTTTAGGTGATTATATGAAACACAATAACTATATAAGAGCTTTTATATTTTTGATTTTATTTATTTGCATATTCATGTTTTTGGAAAAAGCCATGTTTGACCCTACGCAAATAAGCCACGCTTGGGCTGTTATTCAAGAAGATAATGCCGAGTTGGATTTATTGTTAATGGGCAACTCCCGCATGTACAACACAATAGACCCGGCAGTATTAAACCAAAAATTGGGCATAAAAAGTGCCTTGTTGGGCTCTTCCGATCAATATCTTGACCTTACCTTAATCAATATGGAGATCGCCCTCAAGCATGTAAAGCCCAAGGCCGTGATTGTTGGAGCATCTACTATAACATTGGATAATAAAGACAGGATATTAAGCAAAAACAAAGGCTATATATACAATAATTTTGACGGTGTAAACAACTATTGGGATAAGTTTAATGCCCTTATCAGAGTAGTCGGCTTAGAGGATATACCCGACGGAATGTTTCAGCTATTCAGCAGGTCTTCAACAAGCAGGCACAGCAGGTTAATCAATTTATTCACAGGCAAAAGGCATGTACAGACAGAAAACTTGGGTTTTACATCAAAAAAGACAAACAATATACCAAAGGATTTAAGTTTGGAAGATGTCTACAATACACAGCTAAACGCCTTAAACAGCGATGAAAGAATGCCTATGAAAGCCTATCAATTGGATACTTTAAGCGAATTTATAAAACTTTTAAGGGACAATGATATAGATTTATATATTTTACAGGAGCCGGTTTTTTGGCTTAATACGGAGCAAAGCTTACTATACAACGAGCTTTTATATCAACTAAAGGATGAAAAAGATATTATTTGTTATTCATTGCAGGAAAATATGTTGAAAATAGGCTTAAATGAAAAGGACTTTGCCGATGACAACCATGTAAACAACTTCGGCGCTGAAAAAGTAACAAATTTTATGGTGGATTGGATAAGGGAAAATGTTGATTTAAATTAGAATATTAAAATAAAAAAAGGAGCCATGAATTTATAGCTCCTTCTTTAGCGAATAGTTGCTTTGTCTATGCAAAAAAATCTTATTACTTTGCTCAGTTTTTCAGGACGGTGTAAGCCGTCTTTTTTTATGCTAAAACGCTTATTCCTCTACATAATAATATTTTTCTTCTAAATATAATATTTTTGTATTATCCACAGTTTGTACAGATTCCGGAATAACAGGTTCATCTATTTGAGAAATAATAACATTTTTAAAGTCTTCATCAATCTTTATATAATATAGTTTTTTACTTACTCTTTTAAGAACCTTATTAACTACTTTATTTCCTTCCCTTTTTCTATGCATTTTTTCAAAGTCTATATTTAAAGCTTTACATTGCATGCTATGCCAATTTTTAAGTTTATTGGCAAGGTTTTCCACATCTTTCCTTGCGTGATCTATATGATTATTGCAATATTGCAGGGAGGCTTTTCCGCCATATAAGGCCATCTTTAATTCAGCTAAAACCCTTATCAACTCCAAAATTATATTTTGATAATTTATTTGAATTTGAATTTCATTTGTCAATTTTTTATATTTTTCAAAATTTATATCCTGTTTTGTTATTATTTCATTTATTGTTGAAATGCTCTGCCCTAAAAGCTCCTTTGCCTTATCCTCCATATCTTGAATATGATATATTTCGCTTCTTTTTAATTCTTCATTATTTATTATTTCTTCTTTATTATTTATTATAAACCTTATAGTATCGTATATTAAATATATTTTTCCCTTATACTCATTATCTAAAAAGCTCTTTATTGACTCTATACCTTCGTTTATTATATTTAACTTTTTATTTATAACCGACATATAATATTGGCCTACAATAATTGACAGCCCGGCCATAAAAGATGCTACATTAATATTATTTTTATAAATATCTATTTTTACTTCCTGTAAATTAGCATGGCCCGTTATATTATTTTGCCCTCTATAAAAGCCTCTAACAAAATTACCGCCGCTTTTTGATTTTACTAAGCTTTCTCCCTTGGGGATTATTACTTTATAAAGAGTTTCATTTTGTAATTGTTTTAAATTGGCGCTTTTAATTGCTTCATTCCCTACACGCCTGGTTACATTTGCAACTATATTGGAAATTGAAGCTTTTGTTTTTTCATCTTCAATTTCTATTAATTTATCTATATTGCCAATTTCTTCTTTTTCAAAATATATTTCCAAGCTGCTGTTATCATAATCATTGCTTAAAAAAAACTCTTCCTCAATATCTTCTTCATCTTGATTGATAAATGATTCTATATCTTTTTCTTTTCTTTTAAAAAAATAGAATAACAAGCATGCAATCAATCCTATTATAAAAAGTGATATTTTCATTGTTATCTCCTTAAATATAATAACTCATTTTATCCCTTTATATTAATATACCATAATTACATAAGATTTACACAAAAAAAGAAAACTATTTTGGTTTTCTTTCGATGTTATTTAGTGTAGGGGTGTGGATTTA
>JAAZPT010000398.1 GCA_012797085.1 Christensenellaceae bacterium
AACAATAAGCTTTGCCGGTGGCTTAACTGATGGCACATATGTAAAAACGGCAAAGGGTTTTGCCGGTGAGTTTGAGCTTACAGTTGTAATTGAAGGCGGAGAAATAGTATCAATTACAGTAGGTGAAAACAACGAAACAACCGGTATCGGTTCAGAAGCAATTGACAAATTGCCCGGTGAAATTGCTGATGCAGATTCAATTGGTGTTGAATCAGTATCCGGTGCAACAGTAACATCTGAAGCGATTAAAGCTGCAGTAGGTGATGTTATAGTAGAAGCAGGTGGAAACCTTGAAGACTATAGCGTAGCTGTTACAAAAAAAGATGAAGAAGTTGTAGATGCAGCTGACATTAAGTTTAATGCAGGCACATACGAGGGCGAAGCAATCGGAACCGGTGGCCCAATCAAGGTAAAGGTTACTCTATCAGAAGACAAAATTGAGAGTATAGAGATTGTAGATGATAATGAATCAGCAGGTATAGGTGAACAAGTATTCGCTAAGTTGCCGGCACAAATTATCGAAAATAAGTCATTAGCTGTTGACTCTATATCAGGCGCAACCCTAACTTCTGCTGCTGTTAAATTAGCAGTTACTAATGCCTTAGAGCAAGCAGGGGCTGATATTGAAGCACTGAAAAAAGTACAGGTTCCCTCAACCGTGGAAGATGGCGAGTACGATTATGATGTAGTTGTAGCCGGTGGTGGCTTAGCGGGAATGATGGCCGCTTTGGAAGCTTCTCAAAAAGGTTTAAGCGTTGCATTGATTGAGAAGACAGGGGTACTTGGCGGAACTTCCATATTTGCATCCGGAAACCTATTGGCAGCTACAGAAGAGCAGTATCAAAAGCCAATGTATGAAATGTGGCATAAACGTAGTTATGCACAAGATAAGAACCCAATTGACAACGATCGTCTTAACTATTTGATAGAACGTTCACCGGAAGCAATGGATCTTCTTATGAATACAGCCGGTGTTGAATTCAATATTACTGTTGAAGATATCGGTTCACAAACATTCCGTGCAAAGCCGAATGATAAGGCGATTAAAAATGCTGAAAATATGAGCTTGCCCTCTAAGACTCCTAATAAAAAGGGCGCAGCTTTGATGATGGAAAAATTGATGAACGCTATCGAAAAAGCAGGCGTGGAAGTTTATATGAACACACCCGCAACTGAGTTAATTCAAACTGATGGCGTAGTTACCGGAATTATCAGCAAGACTGAAAAATATGGAACAAAAGTATTTAATGCAAAAGCTGTTGTATTAGCAACAGGAGACTATGCTAAAAATGACGAGATGACAGACGAGTTAGCTCCACAAGCATCCGGAGAAATCACCGCAACAGCAATAGGAAATACAGGTGATGGTCATAGGATGGTTGTTGATGCAGGTGGTTACTATTATGATTTCCAAGAATCTATGAGCGGAAACTTCCAAGCTGATCCTTATGATTTACACTATGTTGGTGATCCTTCAAACAACTATCCCTTTGAAGCACTTCTTGTTAACTGGGATGGTGAGAGAAGATACAAAGAAGATGGCGGTTCTCATCCGCAGAAGTTTGAATTTGTTGACGAAACTCGCCTAAATTCCGCTTGGTGTATAATGGACGAAGCAATGGCTCAAAGATTTAACAGACTTGAAGAACTTCTTGCTGCAACAGAAGCTGGTAGCGATGTTATCAAGGTTTACAAGGCAGATACAATTGAAGCTTTAGCTGAAAAAGCAGGTTTGCCGGTTGATACGGTTGTAGCTTCCGTTAACCGTTATAATGAATTGGTAGCACAAGGTGAGGACACCGACTTTGGTAAAGCACCGGAATTGCTGGATGCTATAGACGAAGGTCCATTCTACATTGCACATCTTTATGATGCAACCCGTGGTAACTATGGCGGCATTGCAACAGATAAGCAAGGTCGCGTTATCACAAAAGAAGGTGAGGCAATCCCGGGATTGTTTGCCGGTGGAATAATATCTTCCGGTCCATATATTGGCGACTTCTATCCTGGACGTCAAGCAATCGCAGTTGCAGTTCACATGGGCTTTTTGAGCGGTGAAAGTGCTGCAGATTACGCATTGGCTGAAAAATAATACTTTTAATAATTCAAAATAAAAAACAATCAAGCAACTTAACGTTGCTTGATTGTTTTTTATCTCTTTATATATTAATATACAATTTACCATTAATACTTATTTTTACTTCATTCTTTTAATCTAAAATAATTTTTAATTATTGTTGACAAGTTGTTTTTTTAATGTTAATATAAACAAGTTGAAAACCTATGCCATAGACAGCAGGTTGTGTTATCACATAAAGAACATTATGTTCTTCCGGCCGAGGTGTAAGGGTTAGCTTTTTAGCTAATATGCAGTAGTATTTACTTGCCCTTGCGCCTAGCAAGGGTTTTCTTATATCCATTTTTTGGAAATAGGGAAAAAGGAGGTAAAAACATGGGCAAAAATTTAGACATTAAAAAGCAAGTAGTAGCAGATATTACTGAGAAATTTCAAAATGCTAAAAGTGTTATAGCTGTAAAGTATTCCGGTTTAACAGTAGAACAAGCTACAGATTTAAGGGCAAAGTTCCGTGCGGAAGGTGTTGACTATTGTGTACTTAAAAACACATTGGTTAAGCGTGCAGCTAATAAGCTAAATATTACATCATTAGATGAGTATTTGGAAGGACCATCCGCTTTTGCATTTGGTATGACCGATGCAGTAGCACCTGCAAGAATTATATCCGAGTTTATTAAAAAGGATAAATCAAATGCTTTAGAAATTAAAGCAGGTTTACTTGATAATGAGTTTATGGACGTTGCTGAAATACAAAAATTGGCTAGCCTACCCAGTAGGGAAGTTCTATTGGCAAGGTTGCTTGGTAGCCTTAACGGCACAATTGCAAGTTTTGCAAGGGTATTGGAAGCTATACGTAAACAAAAAGCCGGCGAAGATGAACCGGCAGCATAATTATTTATTAAATGGAGGAATTTTATTATGACACATGAAGAATTTATTTCTCAAATAGAGAAAATGTCAGTTATTGAATTAGCAGAATTAGTTAAAGCATTAGAAGAAAAGTTCGGCGTATCCGCTGCAGCATCTGCAGTAGTTGTATCCGGCGGCGCAGCACCCGGTGCACCCGCTGAAGAAGCAGAAGAAAAAACAGAATTCGACGTTATTCTTAAAGACGTTGGTGCTAACAAAATTAAGGTTATCAAAGCTGTACGTGAAATCGTTCCCGGTTTGGGCCTTAAAGAAGCTAAAGAAATCGTTGAAGCTGCCCCCAAAGCTGTTAAAGAAGGCGTTTCTAAGGATGAAGCTGAAACAATTAAAAAGGCATTTGAAGAAGCAGGCGCAACCGTTGAAATTAAGTAATATACTTAATTTTTGCAATTACCAAATACTGGTTATACAAGCAATGAAGGGAGTGAAACTGCTTGCCAAATATTAAATCCGCAATTAAACGTGTAAAAGTTACTGAAAAGAAAACATTGCAGAATAAAATTGTTAAAACAAAAGTTAAAAATGCAGTAAAGCGTTTTGAAAACGCAGTGGCAAATAATTCAGATGACTTGGCAGAACAATACAAATTAACTGTTTCACAAATTGA
Source organism: Christensenellaceae bacterium (assembly GCA_012797085.1). Classification (GTDB taxonomy): domain Bacteria; phylum Bacillota; class Clostridia; order Christensenellales; family Aristaeellaceae; genus JAAZPT01. Next base: position 3,612 of record JAAZPT010000398.1, read on the forward strand.
CAAGGCTGTTACTAAAGGCGTATTACATAAAAATACCGCTGCTAGAAAAAAATCTCGTCTTGCCAAAATGATGGTTAAAGAATAATTAATAAAATCGTCGGTTAAAGCCGGCGATTTTATTTTGTTTATATTTATAGTATAATGATAAAAAATACTATTGGAGCCAGCATGATAAATATATTTTATAATTATTTTGATAAAAATAAAGATAGCCTAATTAATAAAATCAAAACTAACAATGAAGTTACAAATGTTCAAAATGTATTAAATGAATTTTTGAAAGATATGTACTTCAATATTAATAATAATATAAGCAGTGATCTTAAGCCTTTTATTAGCCTTGTTGTTAATGGTTTAATAAAAGCAGTACCTTTAATGGTGGGTGTGGATAATGTTAAGCTTTTAAAAAAAGAGGAAACAAAGCCCAAATTAGGCTTTAAAACTATATTTCAAAAGTACATGGCCACTATTGTTTGTGTTGCTTTTGCCATATATTTCTTTTTTGATGGTAAGCTAACGCCTATGATAAGTGCTATATTTTTAGGATTTTTAAGCTTAATTATACAAACATTCAAAAATGAAAAAGCTCAAAGTGCTAATTATGAATATATATTTATGGTAAATCAAAACAAGCTTATTAATACATTAGGCGAATATTTTTCTAATGCAGATAATGAGCTTGTACTTATATTGTCTAAAAAAACCAAACAAGATAATAGTATAAATTGGGATGGAAAGGATTTTTTAGCAATACAAATGTTATATGAAGCAATTGTACAAAAGGATGGGGATTATTCACTAAAGGCTGCAAATCAACTTATAAGTAATTTGCAAAACCGTAAAATAAACTTTGAATATTATAGCGATAAAAATAAAGAATACTTTGATATTTTTCCGGGGGTTGAAGACAATTATACAATACGGCCGGCCTTGATGTATGAAAATAAATTGATATTGAAGGGGCAAGCAACAGTTAAGCAGGTGATAAATAATGGATGATAACAAGTATGATATTTTTGGTATAGATTTTGGAGATGGTGAAACATCCATATCATGGTGTAAAAGCGATACCATTACAGAGCCACAAATTATCGAGCTGTACTCTCGCAAACAAACCCTGTCGGCCTTAGGTATATTAAAGGATGGCAACTATATAATCGGTGAAGATGCATGCCAATCATCCAGCGTTGAAGAACTATTTTTAAGGCTTAAAAGCAAATTTATAAATAATGAGCCTTATGCAGGTATTAATATAGTAAAGTTGTTACATCAGATACGCTTATATCTTGAAAACAACAATGCTAATTTCAATAATGACAGCATTGTGGCAGTTGGTTGTCCTTCCGGCTTTGATGATAAAACAAAGACGGCATATTTAAAACTATTTGTAGATGCAGGATTTAATAATCCCAAACTAGTTAGTGAATCAAGAGCTGCTTTTTTATACGCAAGGGAATCGGGGGAGCTTAGATTAGACAATAATTTAAATTCCAAAACAGCACTTATTATTGATGCAGGGTCATCAACTTTAGATTTCACATTTATAAAT
>JAAZPT010000418.1 GCA_012797085.1 Christensenellaceae bacterium
AGCTTGGCTTTCATCTTCTCATAGTACTTATCCACCTCTAAAAGCTGCTTGCCGTAACTGTCGCCGCTGTTGTCCAGGTCACGGGAATGAAACTCGTCCCGGATATCCTGCAGTTCCTGCAGCTTGGCTCTCTCCTCATCCTGACGTTCCTGAAGCAGTTTGGCATGACGGGCATCGGCCCCGGCTATCTGAGCCTGGATAAGCTGCTGTTCTTTCTCCGGAAGGTTCTGCTGAGCCCAGGCGTAATACTCCTCCATGCTGGCCTTCAAAGCATCATAGGAGGAAACACCCAGGCTTTCCAGATTGGAGAAGTAGTCGATCTCAGCCTTGTATCTGGCTTGGACGGCATCCTTCTCCTTAGTGGTTAGCTCATTATTCTGCTGAGTCTTCCAGGCATCGAGGTTCTCGATGGCCTGGCGTTCGGCATCACTGCCATCCCGGGTAAACTCCCTGATCAGAACCAGCCTTCTTTGATACTCGGCTTCTATTCTATCAGTCTCAGTCTGTCTCAGCTGGGCAAGCTCTTCCATCAAACGCAGAGCTTCCCTGCGCCTGCTTTCCGCTTCCGAAGCTGCGGGACTGGGTGCCGGAGCGGGAGTTCCAGCATTTCTACCACTATCAAAAGTCAGATCAGGCGCTTCCAACATCGCCTTGCGGTAGGCATCACCCAAAGCCTGCAGATCGTATTTAGCGGCCTGTAATCGTCCAGATAAAGCCCCAAACGAGTTGACCGTCCTCTCCAACTTGAGCCACTCACCATCGTTGCCGAAATATGAGGCAGGGTTGAAGCCCATAGCGTTGCGGTCACTGGTCAGGAACTCCCAGTCCACCGAAGCCTTCAACTGGTTCATCCTGTTCCTGGCAGTTTCGTATTCGGCCCGCTTGTTATCCAATTCGATCTGCAGCTCGGCTTCCCTCCGGACCTGGGCGTTATACTTCTCGCCGTAGATCTCGGCCACCTTCTTCTGCACCAGGGCTTCTGAGGCAGCCCGCAGGGCGGTGGCCAGGTTATTGTAGGCGGCTGTCTCCAAGTTGATGTTGCCCAGATATTCCGAGTAGTTGTCATTCAGGGACTTGATGACGTTCTTCAGCTCCCGCTTGTCAGCGACGGTAAGAGAGGAAGCGGAACGCAGTTCCAGTAACCGGGTAGCTAACAGGCTGAACTTCTCAGCCTCCACCGACACCTGCCGCTCAGCATCCTTGATCTCGTCTTTCATGCTCCTTTGAGCAGTGGTAACCTCATCAGTCTTGGTTGATGCCGCAGCCAGTCCGAAGCCCAAGGCAGATAGGGCTCCCACCACTATGCCGATGATCCCCGCTACCGGGTTCATGGCCACCTGCAGGGCATGATAGGCTGCCGTCAGAGCGGTAACCGCAGTGGTGACAGTGCCGATAATGGGGATGGCGACCACGATCCCGGTTACGAAGCCTTTCATCACAGGGGACAGGCTGTCATAGGCATCCATGAGCAAGCGAAGTCCCTGCAGGAGAGGATTGATCAGAGTGGTGAGCATATCGCCAACCGTTTCCTGGATATCTCCCCAGGTATTGGCATTCTGCAGGCGGAGATCAGCCAAGGCTTCCGCCGTGCCGCCATAGTCCT
>JAAZPT010000399.1 GCA_012797085.1 Christensenellaceae bacterium
TGGCTTGGGATACATTGATTTTAATTATATTTACTTTTTCATCGCTTACAGTTATTTTAGCATTCAGGCTATCCATAAAATATTTCAGTTTACTCATATTATCATATTCAAAAAATGGTGATGACAGATATATAGGTAAGCCGTTTATATTTTGCCTATATAGCACCTCATAATAATGAAAAGGGTTAGGATATTTTTCACCTTTGGGAATATCCTGTGCACCAAAGGCTACTGCATTTACAAAGCTAAAATTATCAAAGCCGAGTTTTGTTAAAATATCATCCGCCCTTTTTATAGCGTCTGCACGGTTTAGTGTACCTTTAGCCTCCCCTGAGGGTTCCACATTTTCAGGCCCGTTATAATGCCAATAAGATATACGCTCTGTATTATTTATATCCATTCTATCCATAAAACTTGATAGACTGCTTTGATTAGGGTCCTTTTTTGCTACTGTATATCCAAACCAAACATTATCTTTATTATTGGGAATTTCATAAAAATCGTCTATTAAGTAAAAATCCGCCATTCCACCCCTAAATTGACTGTTTACGGCCTTGCCCGCATCATCACCGAATGTTATATTAAGCATTGCATCTATGGGTGGACTTTGTAAGTTTGTAAGCTTATATTCATCTATCGGGGCTGCAAAAGCCGTTGTATAAATAAGCATTAAGCTTAATATTAAAACTAAAATTTTACGCATTAATATCCCTCCCAGTATCTTGTATAATCTCGAGGTTCTGAGTAATATGTAATATCGCTTACCTGCTCTGTTTGATAGCTTATCCTTGCCTCATAAAAGCTGCCATCTTCACAAATTAGCCATACAGTTACGCCTTTGCCGTCATCTTGTAAATCGGTTTCGCCTCTTGCCTCCGTACTTTTAACTTTAACGCCGTCATTACGTAGGCTTTCAACATAGTCTTTTGCTATTTGCTGCCATTTTTCATCATATGGGTCACCCCTTAAATCACTCCTTTTTTGCTTAGGATCCATTTTAAATATCATGCCATACAACACTTTACCTGTTTTTACATCAACATGGCCTGTATACAATGTATAAGCATCATTTTCTTTTGGCGTGTTAAATTGGGGCGTATATACTTCAACTTTTTCAAGCCAAACATTCATATCACCGGCAATTCCCTTACTTTCATAATCAAGGCTTATAGCCAATGGCATGCCAAATAGCCTTGTAAACTCTTTCCTCGCAATGTTTTCTAAAGAGTTAAGTTCTTGAGGATCATAGCTGGTTTTTTCTCCATATGTAATATAATATAGCAATTCATCATCCGTCATGCGCCTAAATGGTTTAAAACTGAATTGAGGCAAGCCGTTATATGCATCTTCATTTAGATTAATATGGCCAACACCGTCATCATTCGGTAGTGGTGTTAAGGGTTTTTCACTTTTTAAGCCCTGTCGCTTAACAAGTTTAACAAGCACTTCAACCCTTGCACGCTCATCATCGCTATAAAGGCGTGTGGTTCCTATACCACCACCCCTTGCGCAGTTGCGAAAACTTAAATTGCTCGGGTTGAACTTTATGCCCAATTGATCATAAGCATCTATAATTTGCAGTATTTGTTCATCTGTAAGCACTGTTACAGGCATAAGCAAAAAGGCAGTTTCGCCATCATAGTCTTCGGGTCTAAGTTCATAAACTCCCAATACAACATCATCAGTTTTGTTCAGTATGTTTTCCTTAGGGCGTTGGCCACTCTCCCACATCTTTAACACCTCAGGGAATCTTTCCCTTTCCTCCTTTATAAAAAGAGGCATTTGTGTGTGTTCAAAATCGGGATTTGTGTAATAGCCATCATCCTCGCCATAGAGAGCGCTTATGCTTTCAGGGGTATATTCATCTGTAGCAACGAAATTAGGTGCTACAGTGGGTGCTGATGTAGCTAAGGGCTCAACAACGTTTTCCTCAATAGCAAGGGCTGTTTGAAAAACAAACATCAAAATCAGTATAAATATAGTTGGTTTTTTCATACTATAATCACCTCCTGATATTATTGTAATAAAAAGCTAATCACGAAGTATTCACAGCGTTGTAACGCTTTTGTAACCTTATTGCCTGTATGTTACTGTTGTACCTTTGCCTATTTGTGAGCTTATATTCAGACTTCCATTATGTAAATCAGCTATCCTTTTACAAATGGAAAGTCCAAGCCCTGCGCCGCCATGGCTGCGGGTGCGAGCTGTGTTTACTTTATAAAACGGGTTAAACACCTTTTTTAGTTGCTCATCGCCAATGCCTATGCCGTCATCTTCAACGCTAAAGCCATAATAATTTGATATAAGCTTTATATTTTTAGAATTTGCAAAGGCTGCATTCGTTACAATATTTGTAGCCATAATATACAGCAAATCATAATTTGCTTTTATGGTGTTGTCATTTCCCAAAACTTCTACATTAATGCCTTTTAATTGTTCACTTAAGTCATTTTTTACATTGTTTAATAAATTTAAAATATTTACATCGTTTAAAACAAAATCATTTTGATTATTATCTACAACAAGCATAAGTTGCGCCTCCATATCCCTTAAGCGCTTAACCTGCTCAACAATACCTTCTAAAAGGTCCTCTTGCTCCTCTTTATTTACAGAGGCACTTTGCAATAGACGGGTATTTCCTAATATACAGGTTAAAGGAGTACGCATTTCATGGGATAAGGCACTTAACAAATACTCTTTATTTTCCAGCTCTGTTTTTAATTCATTCTCTCTATCCGCAACAGCTTGCTGCATAATTGCAAAAGCCTCTCCAAGCTCACCAATTTCATCTTTTTTATTGTAATTAGGTATTTTGATATTTTTATCGCCTTTAGCCAAGGCCTTTGTAGCATAGGTTAATTGTTTTATGGGTTTTGTAACGCCTTTAGCTAAAAAACAAGCTATTGCAACAATTACTCCACTTGCAGCAAGGGCAAAATACATGGCAATACCATGCATTTGCTTCCTTTGAGCATATAAATCGCTTAAATCTTGAAAGGTATACATAATAAGTTCGTTGCTTATTGGGTTTGCAATAATATACTGGGGTTTATCACCTTTTGTATAAAGCATGCCCGACCTGTTGCCTATATTCATGGCCTTTAAATAATCCTGAACATTGGTAGCATCAAAAAATTTGCCCTTATAGGCAAATTTAACTTGTAAGCCCTGCCTGCTGTATTGCATGGAATGTTTTTGGCTTAAGCTTACAATTTCCGAATATTTAGTTTCTCTTCTTAATGTGTTTTGAACTTCTTTGGCAATAAGTTCTTCCATTGTTTGCACATTTTTAACATCATGTTTTAATGAAATATTAAACAAGTTATTTGTTAAAAACAATGTGCCTATTAATATAATCGGTATAAATAATATTATCATCCAAAAGGAAAGGCGTTTTTCCATTAATTTTCGCCTCCTGTATATTTATAGCCGTATTTATAAACAGTCTGAATTAAATCGACACCAAGCTTTTTTCTTAGGCGTTGCATATGTACATCAACGGTTCTGGTTTCGCCCACATAATCATAACCCCATACTGTTTTAAGTAAAGATTCACGGTTTAATGCAACGGATTTGTTGCGCACAAGTATTGCGAGCAATTCAAACTCCGTTGATGTAAGCTCTATAACATCACCTCGGCATGTTACCTCGCGGGCATCAAAATCTATACTTATGTATTCATCTTTATATGTATTATTTTTAATATAATGCCTTAAGGCCACATCTATGCGTGCCAACAGTTCAGCCGGTTCAAAGGGCTTTAAAATATAATCTTCAGCGCCTAAGTTTAAGCCATGCACCCTATCAACAAGGTTCGTTTTAGCTGTTAAAAATATTATAGGTATGTTTTTTTCCAATATAAAAGGTGCCAAGGCAAAACCATCTTCCCCGGGAAGCATAACATCAACAAGGGCAAGATCAATATCATAAGTATTTATAGCTTGCCTTGCCTCTTCAGCATTATATGCTATTATTGGCCTATACTTAACGAGTTTTAAATTCATAGCAATCATATTGCTGATAGCCTTTTCATCTTCAATTATAAGAATATTTGCCATAACACACCCCCTATTTTGATTATAACATAGTAATATTTTAAAAATTGTAACATTGTGGTTAAAAATTCCCAATAAAAAAGCCACTGAGTGGCTATTTATACAACTAATTATCCTCAAACAATTCCACACCATTATACTCATTCAGGCTTATATTCACATGTTCCAACGGTACAAAGCCTCTTACTGTTTGCCCGTTTGGCATATAAGTTTCCACATATGCCCAGCTTTTGCGGTTCATGTATGTATTTAAATATGTTACATTATCCCCTGTCCTTAAGTTTATTATTGTTGTATTGCTTTTTGCAGGATCGTCAGTTAAAAAGGTATCATTTATAATGGTTGCATTTTCATAAAAGAAATTAAGGCTTGGAGCATAAACATTTGCACCGTTTATATAGCCCACCCTAACAGAGCCGTTGTTGGTTTCATACATGCACAAAAGCCAGCCATTTTCTTCACCGGCAACATATACTGCACCGTTTGTACTTACTTTAGCTTTCCCCTTTGCTCCCCTATAGGAATTAACGTTTGGAGCGGAATACACATCAAACTTTAAGTTGGCCGGGAACGAGGTGTAATTAAAGCCCATAAGCACATCAAAGCCCCACTCTACATAATCCCTGAAGTTTTTGCCATTAGGATTTGTCCATTTGCTATCACGCATTTCTTTGCGTACATCCTTACAAAGTTTTTCATTATACCACTCTATTTTGTTTAAAAGCGGGTAACAAGCTTCTGTATTGTTTGGGTTTGCATTAGGGGTATACCAAGGGCGTGATCTGAAATATACATCATATACTTCGCCGGGTATGAAGTTATAGCCATGGCGTGCGAAAATTTCATTAAATAAAAAGCCTATGGACTCATAATCCCACTCTAAGAGCTCCTCACGGCTAAGGTAGCGAGAATCGCTGTCCGGTATTATATATTGCCTTGCGGCAAAGGCTATATTAGCATTAAAAATAAAACAAAAAACTATTAACAACAGCAAAAACTTCTTTTTCATATTCAATTCCCCTTTAATTTTATGGACTTATTATACTTTATAAAAACATAAAAAAACAACAGGCAAGCTGTTGTTTTTTGTTTGTTAAATTATTTAATATCAACTGTAGCTTCCAAAGGAGGAATTGCACCTGTAAAGTCGAGCAATAATGACGCTTTAACTGTTACCGGTGAATCATCAACAAGTTTATAGCTGCTCTTCAAGGTTTTTGATGTTTGGGGAGCAATATCCTCAAATGTGGTCATGCTTGTTTTATCATCCGGATTTATTACAACTGTATTTTCAAGGTCTTTACCGTTTTGTGAAGCGGTAACATATACGCTTGTTATTGGTGAAACAGGAGCATTACCATTGTTTGTTAAATAATACTCTATTGTTACAGCCGGATTACCTTCAAAGTCTTCTCCCTTAACAACCTTTGTAATTGCAACATGCAGTGTACCTAAATCGCCTGCAATAACAGCTTCTGTAGGTGCATTCAATTTTGAAAGTTCTATTTCAATTTGATGCTTTAGTTCATTAAGTTCTTCAACTGTCATACCGCTTAAATCTACCGCTGCAAAAGCCGTGCTTACTAAGCCCAACATCATAATAGTTGCCAAAATAATTGCGATTAATTTTTTCATTTTTTACTCCTTATTCTCCATTAGTTTTTAAAGTTTATTTTCCGCCTATAGTGGCTCTTATACGCCTAACACCTGCTGATGAGCTTTGTTCCTTTTGTATTTTAAAGCTTTCCAACTCACCGGTGCTGTTTGCATGGGGGCCACCACAAATTTCCTTACTGAAATCACCCATAGTGTAAACTTTTACCATCTCGCCGTATTTATCGCCGAACAAGCCTATTGCACCTTGCTCTTTAGCTTGTTCAACTGTCATTTCCTCACAGCTTATGGGCAAATTGGCTTTTATAACATCGTTTACAATATCTTCAACTTTTTGCAGTTCGTCAGGCTCTACTTTTCTACCGAAAGAGAAGTCGAACCTTAGCCTATCCACTGTGATATTGCTGCCTTTTTGGGCAACTTCTTCACCAAGTACAATTCTTAAGGCCTTATGAAGCAAATGGGTTGCAGTGTGCAAACGAGTTGTTGCCTCGGAATTATCAGCCAAACCGCCCTTAAACTTTTGTTCACTGCCTGCCTTTGAAAGCTCCTGATGTTTTTTGAAAGCCTTTTCAAAGCCTTCCATATCCACCTCTAAATTCTTTTCTTTAGCAAGCTCTACAGTCATTTCAATAGGGAAACCGAAGGTATCATATAAATGGAATGCCTTCCTACCACTTATTTTACCACCAAATACCATTTGTGCAACAAGTTTTTCAAATTCCTTTGTACCTTGCTCCAGAGTCCTTGCAAAGCGCTCTTCTTCCAGCTTAAGTTGTTCCAATATAAATTTTTCATTGCGTTTAAGCTCGGGATATACTTCACAATACTGGTTTATAATTACCTTTGCAATTTCCGGTGTAAAATTATCGGGCATATCTATTTGTTTACCAAAGCGAACAGCTCGCCTTATAAGCCTGCGAAGCACATAGCCTTGATCTACATTTGAGGGGCTTACACCCAAATCATCACCTAAAATAAATGTAGATGTACGCACATGGTCTGCAATAATTCTAAAGGCTTTTTTGGTATCCGAGCTATCAAAATAATTTTTGCCTGAAAGCTCTGCGATTTTATCCAACATGGGTTTAAACAGCTCGGTTTCATATACATTGGTCTTGTTTGTAAGCACGCAAAGGGTACGCTCCAAACCCATACCGGTATCAACATTTTTTTGTTCCAAGGGCAGATATGTGCCATCGGCTTGCTTATTATATTCCATAAAAACGTCGTTCCAAATTTCCAAATACCTGCCGCAATCACAAGCAGGGCTACAATTTGGTCCACAGGGTTGTTTATCGTTTATTATGAACATTTCCGTATCAGGTCCACAAGGGCCGGTTATACCGGCAGGGCCCCACCAATTGTTCTTTTTAGGCAAGAAGAATATTTTATCCTCATCTACGCCTTGTTCACGCCATAAGTTAAAGCTTTCCATATCACGGGGTGCATCCTCATCACCCTCAAAAACGGAAAAAGCAAGCTTATCCTTATCAAGGCCTAAATATTCGGGGCTTGTTAAAAACTCATAGCTCCAAGCTATAGCCTCTTTTTTAAAGTAGTCGCCTAATGACCAGTTGCCCAACATTTCAAAGAAAGTTAAGTGGCTATCATCACCTACATCATCTATATCACCGGTACGTATGCACTTTTGAACGTTTGTAAGCCTTTTTCCTGCCGGGTGTTTTTGCCCTAAAAGGTAAGGCACGAGAGGATGCATACCTGCCGTTGTAAATAAAACCGTCGGATCATTTTCAGGAATAATTGATGCACTTGATATAACAGCATGATCTTTATTTTTGAAAAAATCAAGGAACTTTGCCCTTAATTGATTTGCAGTAATATTTTTATCCAAATTTAAAGCCTCCTTAATGTCGTATAAAAAACATATAAATTTTATTACATTTTACCGAGCTTGTCAATTTTTACTTGTTAAAGGCTAATTTTTTAAAAGTATTTAGATTGTTTTTTAGTTGTTATAAAACACCTTATATGATAACATTAACTAAAATAAGAAAGGTAGTGGAACCATGCTTAATATGTTTTACAATCGAATGCACCGGTATGGAGGGGTTCCATATGCCTTATTTTAATTTGTTTTATTTTTTAAGGTTTGAAGCTCTTCCATGCTATTAAGGAAGAGCTTTTTTATTAGAAAGGAGTACATATGAGTAAAAAAGGTTTTGAAACATTGCAGTTGCACGGTGGGGAATATGTTGACCCTATATATGGCGCAGCTACTATGCCAATTTACCAAACCACATCCTATATATACCCCAGTGCAGAACATGCTGCTTCGGTTTTTTTAAGGGAGAGGCCTGGTTATGTGTATACAAGGATAGATAACCCCACCGTTGATTTATTGGAAAAACGCTTAACAGCATTAGAAGACGGCAAGGCAAGCATAGCCTTTGCTTCCGGCATGGCAGCAATTGCCGCTACAGTAAATGCTCTATGTAGCCCCGGGGATGAATTTATATCCGCCTCAAACATATATGGCGGAACTTATACACTATTTTCAGCAAGGTTGCCCCAATGCAACAACATACATTGCCACTTTGTAGACCCCGATGATTTTGAGAAAATAGAAAGCCATATAAACGAAAAAACCAAATTTATTTATATAGAGGTTTTAGGTAACCCCAACATAAATATACCTGATTTTGAAAAGATATCAGCTATTGCTAAAAAACATGGCTTGCCTTTGGTATGCGATAATACATTCAGCACTCCCTATTTGGCACAGCTTAAAAAATATGGTGTGGATATAATTGTAACAAGCCTAACAAAATATTGTGGTGGGCATGGTACATCAATAGGTGGTGCCGTTACGGACTTAGGTACATTTAATTGGCATAATAACAGATTTAAAAGTTTTACGGAGCCTGACCCTTCAAACCACGACTTGGTATATGCCGAGCTTTATGCTCCCTTTGCAAGCAAGGTAAGGACTCAAATATTAAGGGATATGGGTGCTTGCATAAGCCCCTTCAATGCCTTTTTGATTATGCAGGGCATTGAAACCTTAAGCCTAAGGATGGAACGACATTGTGAAAACACCCTAAAGGTAGCGGAATTTCTTGAAGCTCACCCCAATGTGGCTTGGGTAAACTATCCCGCATTAAAAAGCAACAAGTACCATGATAGGGCTTTAAAATACCTGCCCAAGGGCGTTGGTGCAATATTATCCTTCGGTGTAAAGGGTGGATTGGAAGCCGGTAAAAAGTTTATAAACTCCCTTGAGTTATTCTCTTTGTTGGCTAATGTGGCCGATGCAAAATCCTTAGTAATACACCCCGCCTCAACAACCCATGGTCAATTAAATGAAGAAGAATTAAAAATTGCCAATGTACCGCCTGAAATGATAAGGCTATCCGTTGGCCTTGAAACAATAGATGATATTTTAAATGATTTAGATAAAGCATTAAATAAAATAAATTAGTGAGGTAATTATGCCTGTTAAAATACCGAATGCACTGCCTGCAACAAAGGTTCTTACAGAAGAAAATATATTTGTAATGACGGAGCAAAGGTCTGCACAGCAAGATATTCGCCCCCTTCAAATTGCAATACTTAACCTTATGCCCACAAAGGTACAAACTGAAATACAACTTTTACGCCTTATAGGCAATACTCCTTTACAAATAGAGATTACATTATTACACACATCAAGTTATAAGCCACAACATGTTGATGATGAACATTTGGTAAGCTTTTACCGTACATTTGAGGATGTACAAGATGAATACTATGATGGTGTAATTATAACCGGTGCACCTGTTGAAACGCTGGATTTTAAAGACGTTAGATATTGGAAAGAGCTTGAAGCCATTATGGCTTGGGCTGACAGGCGCGCTTTTTCTACATTATACATATGTTGGGCAGCTCAGGCCGGCCTTTATTACCACTACGGTATAGATAAAATTCCTCTTGATAAAAAACTTTTTGGCGTATTCGAGTTTGAGGTAAGGGATAAAAGGCATAAGCTAATGCGTGGCTTTGATGACTGTTTTTGGATACCTAACAGTAGACATAGCACAATAAATAATGAAGATGTTTTTAACTGTGAGGATTTAGAGGTGCTTGCCTTATCAAAGGAAGCCGGTATAGGTATAATAGCAAGCCATGACGGAAGAAGAGTATTTGCAACAGGTCATAGCGAATATGACGCCAACACCTTAGCTCAAGAATATTTTAGAGATAAAAATAAAGGTATGGATATTGATTTACCCAAAAACTATTTTAAAGATGATAACCCCAATAACGAAATTATTGTCAGGTGGCGCAGTGCTGCAAACTTGTTGTTTGCTAATTGGCTAAACTACTTTGTTTATCAAGAAACTCCTTATGATATAAAGAATATCGGCGGTGGCAGGTAATTGTTATTTTGCCTTTGATTTGTTATGATATATGGGTATTAAAAGAAAGGAAATTGATATATGAAGTTAATATCATGGAATGTAAACGGATTTAGAGCCATATTAAAAAAAGGGTTTGAAGATATTTTTAAAGAATTTGATGCCGATATGTTTTGTATACAGGAAAGTAAAATGCAGGAAGGGCAAGCAGATTTTAACCCTGAAGGATATCACTCCTTTTACAACTATGCTGAAAAAAAGGGTTATAGCGGAACAATTATTTACACAAAAAAAGAACCTCTCAATGTTTTTTATGAA
>JAAZPT010000400.1 GCA_012797085.1 Christensenellaceae bacterium
AATTGTTTTTGTAATAGTATTTAGTATTATTCCAATTACTTTTACTGAAGAAATTACAACTAATACTCAGTATACAGCTGTAAATATAAAAACTTTAAAAGTAAGAAATGCTATGGATTTAAACGCTAGGGGAATTGGAAGTATACCCGTTGGTACAACAGTTCAAATTCTAAAGGTGGAAAAAGACTGGTTTTTTGTAAAATATATGACAGTGGAAGGATATGTACAATCTCAATTTTTTAAAGATTTTGCGGTTGATATTTCAAGTTCTACGCCAGCTTCAGATGCGGAAACATTCGACACACCTACCCAAATAATAGAAGTTGAAGCTTTTGATGACAATATTGAGTTTGTAGCAAATTATGTAGCAAAACCTAACAGAAGTACACCTATATATGAAAAACCGGATGAAAGAACAAAAAAAATTGCTTATATTCCTAAATATGCACAAATTGAAATTGCTCAAATAAAAGGTCAATGGGCTTATATAAAGTACGAAAACAACATTGGATATATATTAAATGAAGATCTTGTTCAATATGATGCATTAAACCCATATGCTGATTTATTTCCAGGAATTATAAAATATAAGTATGCTGCTGTAATAGCCAAGGATACTCCTCTTATAGACCAAGAAAACCCTAATAATATACATAGAACAATTCCGGCGGGAGCGGTTATTGGGGTACAAGAAGCTGATAAAAACGGTATGATGCATGTTCGCTATATGAGTTCAAGGCACGGTCTTATTTCTGAAGAAGATACTATATCTTTAGTAGAAGCGGTACCTTATGACAAAGCTGAACCTGGAGATTTAATTTCTGTTTTTACAACATTTTTTCCGGTACATAATAGTAATATTTTAATTGTTGGAAGAGTTTACAATATGTACTTATCTTCAGAAATGTTAAACGGTAAAATTATTGATGTTGGTGAAACAATTTCTATGAATGATGAAATTGGACCATATAGATCGGAAACCGGCTATAAAAAAGCACCAATTGCCAGTAAAACAGTTGACTATGGATATGGTGGCGGTACATGCCAAATGAATACAACTACTTATAATACATTAATTCAAATTCCTATTTTAATTAAGCATAGGCGTGTCCATTCAAGGTCCGGTGCTGTGTATGCTCCCGTAGGCTTTGATGCGGCAACCGGAAGTTTAGCTAGTGTGAATATGATATTTGAAAACACTTTACCATATCCAATAATGATGCAATATTATGTTTCAGAAAACGTTTTAACATGCTTAATTTATAGAGCAAAGTAATATGACTTTAAACAAAAATATACGCGATATTACAATTGAAAATTTTTCCTTGTTAAATAAAGCTTTAGATGATTGTTTGTCTAAACATAATTTAACTTATGAAAAAAACTCAATCTGCATTGCTGTTTCTGGTGGTGCGGATTCTGTTGCTTTATTGTATTCGGCGTATTTTTTAAAAGAAAAATATAATTTTCAATTATATGCTGTACATGTTGAGCATGGTATAAGGAAACAAGAATCTATGGATGATGCGTTTTTTGTTGAAAATTTATGCAAAAAACTAAAAATACCTCTTCATATAGAACATGTTAAAAATTTAAATAAAAATGATAAAGGTCTTGAAAATAAAGCGAGAGAAGTTCGTTATAATATTTTTAAAAAGGCTTTGAAGCGTTTTAATGCCAATGCATTACTTATATCACATCATGCAGATGATAACGTTGAAACATTTTTGATGAATTTGTTTAGAGGTGCAGGAACTACAGGTTTGATTGGGATAAAAGATACTAGAACACTAGATAATGCTGTGCTTTTAAGGCCTTTTATATCAATAAACAAATCAGATATTTTATTTGCTTTAGATAATTCCAATATTTTATATAGAATTGATAAAACAAACTTTGAGGATATTTATACTCGTAATAAACTCAGGTTAAATATTATACCTCAAATAGCCCAAATATATCCTTCGTTTGCTAAAGCAATTAAAAAAACTTCTGAAATTATTCAAACAGATGAAGATTTCTTTAACAGTGTAGTAAATAACTTTATTAAGCGTTATACATATATAAAATATCCTTTTTATTATATAAAAATAAAGCCCTTAATAAGTTTACATAAAAGTATAGTGTTGAGGGTTTTAAGGAGTTTTGATAATAATTGTAAGATTAAAATGATTTTAAACAAAACCAGTTCTTATGATGAGTATGCTCTTTCTTATGATAGTTCAATTATGTTGTATAATTTATTGTATTCACCGGCAGGAACTCAAGTAGAAGTTACAGGAGGCTTATTTTATAGAAAAACCAATGAATATATTCATTGTACCGCTGATAATAACATTCATAAAAATATAGTTGAGAATAGTGATTTAAATTTTAAACCAACTCAAATTTTTAATAATGATATTATTAATTGGGGAACTTGCAAAATTAATAAATTAAGCAATAATATTTGTATTGATGGAAAACTTGTTCAATCAATACCTAATCATTTGGTTCAACAAGCAATAGTAAGAAAAAAAGAACAAGCAGACACAATAAAACCTTTTGGAATGACCGGAAAAATGTCATTAAAAAAATACTTAATAAATAAAAAAATAGATCTGGAATTTAGAGATTATATTCCCATAGTAGCTATTGATAATAATGTATTATGGGTTATAGGCGTTGGAGCATCTAATGATGTAAAAACAGACAACAGTACGCAAAATACCACATTTAAAGTAAATGGCCATTTACCTTGGCTAATATAGGAGGATTAATATGGAAACAACAGCAAATATTTATAATGATATTTCAGAAATCTTATTTACCAAAGAGCAAATTAAAGCTGCAGTTGAAAAGCTCGGTAAGCAAATAACAGAAGATTATAAAGGCTTAGAACCTGTTGCGATTTGCATACTTAAAGGAGCAAGCATTTTCTTTGCCGATCTTATTCGAGAAATTGATTTACCTTTGGAAGTTGAGCATATGGCTATATCCAGTTATGGTAGTGCTACAAAAACCAGCGGTGAAGTTAGGTTGCTTAAAGACTTAGATAAGAGTATTTATGGTAGAGATGTTATTATTATTGAGGATATTGTTGATACAGGTATGACTCTTAACTATCTTAAAAAAATATTAGTTGGTAGGGGAGCTAATTCTATAAAAATAATTGCTTTATTAGATAAACCTTCACGTCGTAAGGTGAATTTAGAAGTTGAATATTCTTGTTTTGAAACTCCGGATGCTTTTGTTGTTGGTTATGGTTTAGATTATGCAGAAAAATATAGAAACTTACCTGATATTGGAGTTTTAAAACCGGAAATTTATAATGATTAATTTTTCGTAAACGGCTATAAATTTACAAAAAAATGATGTAAATTTTTGGCTTTAAACAATAGATACATTTGATTTTGCCAATTTGCTGTGATATACTTTATATGGCCAGAAATTGGCTTAATATTTTTTGTTTTTTAGGAGGATTCCAAGCTTGAAAAAATCCAAAGGCTTTATAGGATATATTGTATTACTTGCTTCTTTTATTATTATAGCTTTGTTAATAAATGGAGGCATAGGTACTAAAGAATCTAAAAGGATTGAATACCCTAGATTATTGGAAATAATACAAGAAAATAGAGTAGATAGAGTTGCTATTTTAAACAATAATTTAGTTGGATTATATAAGGACACTAAAATACCGGCAAATAGTTTTCCGGATTCTGCTTTTGATTTTGAAACTACAATTGGAGAAAACTTCATACTTGATGTAAGGCAAATTATTGCCAATCAAAAAAAGGTTCCTTTAGAAGAAGTTAACATAAACGATATTGGTTTTAAAGTGGAATATCGTCCACCATTGGTTAGACCTTGGTATTATGATTTTTTACCTTTCTTAATTGTTGTAATTATTACTATGGTATTTTGGGTGTTTATTCTTAACAGACAAGGTGGAAATAGTAAGGTTTTAAATTTTGGAAAAAGCAGAGCCAGAATTTCCGATCCATCAAAAAACCCAATAACTTTTAAAGATGTTGCTGGCGCTGATGAGGAAAAAGAAGAGCTTCAAGAAATGGTTGATTTCTTGAAAAACCCAAAAGCATATATCGATATGGGTGCAAGGATTCCTAAGGGAGTGCTACTAGTAGGCCCTC
Organism: Christensenellaceae bacterium; assembly: GCA_012797085.1. Classification (GTDB taxonomy): domain Bacteria; phylum Bacillota; class Clostridia; order Christensenellales; family Aristaeellaceae; genus JAAZPT01. The sequence continues at coordinate 4,131 of JAAZPT010000400.1, forward strand.
CTGGTACGGGTAAAACTTTACTTGCAAGAGCTGTAGCCGGTGAAGCAAAAGCACCTTTCTTTACCATCTCCGGTTCAGACTTTGTAGAGATGTTTGTTGGTGTTGGTGCCAGCCGTGTTAGAGACTTATTTAATGAAGCAAAAAAAGCAGCTCCCAGCATAGTTTTTATTGATGAAATTGATGCTGTTGGCCGACATAGGGGCGCAGGTTTAGGCGGAGGCCATGATGAACGCGAACAAACATTAAATCAACTTTTAGTTGAAATGGATGGTTTTAGTACAAATGAAGGCGTAATTGTTATGGCGGCTACAAATAGGCGTGACATTTTAGACCCTGCATTGTTACGTCCCGGTAGGTTTGACAGGCAGATAACGGTTCACTATCCTGATCTCGACGGCCGTGTTGCAATATTTAAGGTTCATGCTAAAGGTAAACCTCTTGCAGATGATGTAGACTTTAAAAACCTTGCAAAACGTTTGCCGTATGCAACTGGTGCTGACATTGAAAATGTAATGAACGAAGGGGCAATTCTTGCAACAAGAGAAAGAAGAAAAACTGTTAGCATGCAAAATTTAATTGATGCTATAGCTCGTGTTCAAATGGGGCCTGAAAAGAAAAGCCATAAAGTTACAGAAAAAGATAGAAAAGTTACTGCATACCATGAGGCCGGTCATGCAGTTATTGGTCATATTATACCAGAATGTGATGATGTACATCTTGTAACTATAGTTCCTCGCGGGCAATCGGGAGGACATACACTTTCATTACCATCTGAAGAAAATGATAATATTAGTCGTACAAAGCTCTTAGGGATGATAACTATGGGGCTTGGTGGTCACGCTGCTGAAGAAATTGTTTTAGGTGATGTTTATACAGGCTCAACATCCGACCTTAAATATGTTACAAACTTAAGTAGAAGTATGGTAACAAAGTTTGGCATGAGTGAGAATTTAGGAACAATATATTTAGGTAGTGACCAAGAAGTTTTTGTTGGCATGGAATTTGGTCATAGTAGAGAATACAGTGAAGAAATTGCTGCTAAAGTTGATAGAGAAATTGAAGCGATTTTATCAAAGTGCTATTTAAATGCAAAGCAAATATTAAACGACAATATTGATAAATTAAATGAAGTTGCTGACGCTTTGTTAGAACGACAAACCCTTTCAAGAGTTGAATTTATTGAAATTATGGATGGAAAAAAAGAGGATACTGAAACAGAAGAGTTTTTAGTTTAATATATGAATAATTCTTTTCAAAAATTCAACAATGCAGATATGCATTTGCATACTAATTTTTCAGATGGAAGTTTAAGTCCTTATAACTTAATTAGACTGGCTTATACTAACAATGTTGAACTTGTTTCTATAACGGATCATGATACTGTTAATGGTATAATTGATTTAAATAATAATAAAATTGAAGGCGAAAACTATATTTATTTGCTTGCTGGTGTTGAATTAAGTACAAACTATTCAGAAGATTCTCATGTATTAGGATATGGAGATAATTTATTTAATTATAGTTTTGCTACACATTTTGAAAAACTTAAAAAAGGTAGGCTTAACAGGGAAAGCATAATAATTGATAAGTTAAAAAAATTAGGAATAAATATCACTAGTGAACAAATAAAAGGAACAAATGATAATCAATCAGGTGGCAAACAAACGGTTGGGCGTGTACATATAGCAAAAACATTAATAAAATATGGTTATGTTGATTCAATTGATGAAGCTTTTAATAAATATTTAGCTGATGGAAGGCCTGCTTATGTGGAAAGACCATTACACAGTATTAAAGAAACTGTTGAATTATTGTCACAAAACAATGTTTTTCCGGTTTTAGCTCATCCAAAACTAATTGGTCTAAACATAAACAAACTTTATTTTATTATAAAGGAATTAAAATATTGTGGATTAGAGGGGATTGAGGTTTATCACCCTTCAGCAAACGAAGATTATCAAAAACAATTACGTGCAATTGCTGATGAATTTAACCTGGTTTGTACATCAGGAAGTGATTATCACTACACTGAAGACAATTTATTTCCAGGTTCGATGATTCCTAGTTGGGGAGAGAATATGTTTTCAGATATATCAAAAACTATGGAAAGAATGTATAAATTAGGTGTACAAGCGAAAAAATATTATTTTGCGGTAT
>JAAZPT010000401.1 GCA_012797085.1 Christensenellaceae bacterium
ACTATATCAAATTGTGCTTTTTCAAAAACGGTTTGAACCATTTTATATACTTTATTATAACTATCTTGTTTAGGCATGTTTCTGGACTCGGTATCCAAAACCATTGATCCCCTTACAAGACGCAAGGATTCTGGAAATAAAACAACTTCTGTATGTATACCGCGCTTTTTCATTTGAACACCGGTATCGTTTGAACCTGTAAAGTCATCGGCTATAATTAAATATTTATCCATTTATACCTTCCTTTCTAAAGCAAAAGGGGTACGATTGTACCCCTTTTTACATTTGTATTATTTTACAATTACGGCTACACCGTCGGGTATTACGGTTACTGTGGCATCGCTTCCAACCAAGTCATAGGCTTTTTGCATTGCCTCTTCAAGGTTTTTAGCGGGTATCATGTGCAAGTCACGCACAGTTTGATCATCCACTTCAGATATGAATATTACCCTTGCACGTAAAAGTACCCTTGCAAAAATTTGCGACTGCCATTGGTCAGCAATGGTTTCTTCCTTAGGCGTGCTTAAAAATTCAGCCATCATCTTGTTTTCGTCCGGTTGCTCACGGAAGGATTTTAAGAAACCTTCACCGCCAACACCATCACTACTTTCAGATGCTACTATTATTACACCGCCTTCTTTTACACAAGCTTCAGCTGCAGTCATAGACTTAACTGATTGGTAAATATTTTGATCAAGGGGGTAACCGCCGTTACTTGTAAGTACTATATCGGCTTCTTTTCTATCAACGCCGGCATAGTCCTTTAACCATTCCGTACCGGCTTCATGAGCTTCTTCAAGGTCGCCGGCAACACAGTATATAACTTCTTTTGCGGCATTTATTACAACATTACATATAAATACTAATTTTAGTGTTCTTGCTGCAAATACCATATCCCTATGTATCGGGTTATCCTTTAATATACCCGTTCTTGAATATGGGCTGTCAATAAACTCTGCATTATGGTTATACATAACTGTTTTTCTTGAGCAGCAACCGGGGAATACGCTCTTTCTACCGCCGGAGTAACCTGCAAAGAAGTGGGGCTCTATAAAGCCTTCAGCTACTAACAGGTCTGCTTCGGCAGCAATTTTGTTAACGATAATTTCACCACCTGATGGAAGCTTGCCTATATTTACTAATAGGGCTTCATCTTCACAGTCGTGAACATATATGTTCTCATTGTTAAAAATTTCATCGCCAAATTTGTTACGCAATTCTTGTTCAGTAGTTGCCCTATGACAGCCTGTGCCTATTAGTAAAGTAATTTTTGCATCAGGGTTACCTTTGCGTATACGCTCCAACATTTGGGGAATGATTATTTTACTGGGTACGGGTCTGGTATGGTCAGAGCAAAGTACAACAATGTTATCTTTACCCACTGCCATATCTTCAAGCTTAGGAGTTCCAATTGGATTATCAAGGGCTTCCTTAACTATATCCCATTGGGAGGCCGGTGCAGTGTATTCTTCCAATTTAGATACTAAAATACCTTGAATTTTACTATCGGCAATTTCAGCCTCTTGAAATGTTTTTCCGTAAGGTAATCTAATAAGTGCCATAAAATAACTCCTTTCTTAAATACTATAATACAAAACCAAAGAATTATTATTGCGCTTGTTTAGCTGACTCTCTCTTAGAGAAGAAGTGTGTTGCCAATGGGCAAAGTATAGCTGTTACAATAATTGCGCCTGTAATTTGGCCTGTAGCTGCTTCGGCAACAGCTGCGGTTGTAGCGCCGATTGAAAGTAAGAAACCGGGTGTACCAACTGCGTTGCCGGCTGTTGTACCTATAGCCCAGCCAACACCGGGGTTTTTAGCTTTAAGTAGCTTCATTACTATATAGCCGCCAAAACCTGTTGTAACTAAGCAGATAACACCAAGAAGCAAACCTGGAAGGCCGGCTTTAATTAGGTTGCCTAAGTTTAGTGCAGCACCAAGGGGGAATGAGAAGAAGGGTATAAGTAATACTGTACCGGGTTCTAAAAATTTTGCAATTTCTTCATCAAGGTTACCAAGTACAAAGCCAACTAAAATGGGAAGTATTGTAGCAACCAATGCCATGTAAGGTATTGAAGCAATACCGGATGCACCCAAGGCTACCATTGTTAAGAATGGACCGTCGTTTATGGAAAGTATTGAAACTGCGCCAACGTCTGTGCTGTCGCCATATTCACTGGCAAGGGCTGAGTATAGGCCACCGTTTGAGTTTGTTATGGCAGCAATAGCAGCCAATGGGCTGATTGTCAAAAAGCCTGCTTCGCCAAATAATTTATTAATAAGAATACCTATTGCAGCACCGATAACAAACTTAACTGCTGTTAAGCCAACACCTTTAGCTAATGCAGAACCTGCTTGACGAATTTTAATTTGTGCACCGTTACAGAAAAGGAATACACCTAAAATTGCGTTTGCGCCTGTTTTCCACATAGCTGTTGAGAAACCGCCAATATCAAGTACAGATGGGAAAAATGTGTTTACCATTGCACCTAATAATAGGGGAACTATCATCATTCCACCGGGAACTTTTCTTACCGCTTTTAAAATTTTCATATTTTGACCCTCTCTTAAATAAATATTTTTGCATCAGTTAAAGAAACTGAGTTTTAAGGCTTAATTGTACTAAAATCCAAAAGACACCATGGCACAGAACATCTTTTTTTGGGTTTTTATTAAATTTGGCCTTATTTTTATACAATTATATTTAATAAATATTAAATTGTCAATATAATTTATTTAAAAGAAAAGTTTTTCAAGTTTTTTATATGTTTTATTTGTTTTATAAACAAAAAAGCTGCTATATGCAGCTTATATCAATTATTTAAATAAGGGTTATAATATCTTTATTTTAACACTGTAACCCTTGCATCCAAGTCCTTAAATTCTTTATCGCCGGCAGAAGCTTCTATGCTGCCGAAGGGCATTTGTGCAATGAGCATATAATCGTTACTTACGTTTGCAAACTTGCGAGTGTCCTCCTCTATAAGTTCGTTATAATGTTGCAAACTTGCACCGATTCCCATTTCAGCCAAGCCGATCCATAGGGTATATTGCAGCATTCCGCTGCTTTCTCTGCTCCACATAGGGAAGTTATGGGCATATAAGGGAAATTTTTCTTGCATTTGTTTTATGGTAGCTTTATTTTCATATATTAATAATGTACCATATGCGGTTTTAAAGGAATTTATTTTGTTTTCGGTTTTTTCAAAGCTTTCAGCGGGAACAACTTTTTTAAGGGCATTCATAACAATTTCGCCCCAAAATTTATCGTGATATTCGCCCAACAATACTACAACCTTTGATGTTTGGGTATTAAATGCGGAGGGAACATGCTTAACAGCATTCTTTATAAAATTTAAAATATCATTATCACTTACATTTATATTTCGCCCTAAAGCATATATGGAACGCCTAAGCTTTACTAATTCTGTTAATTTACTCATTTTTTACCTCACTATATTAAAAGAATTGATTAATCTTAAAATTTGATTTATCATAATTAATATAAACAAAAAAGCTATGTTTTAAACATTTAGTATAGTTTTAAAGTTAAGGTGGTGTTTATAATTAAGCTTAAATTATTGGTTTCATTTTTAATATTAATTGTAATTATAAGCTCTGTAGCAATGGCCAAAGAAGCTGTAAATGTTGTAGAAGAGTGTAAATTGGTGGGCTCCGGAAATAAAAATGAAATTGTTAAATCCTTTGATAAAGATTATAAAACATTTTATAAAACAGGTAAAAACAAAAACAACGGCATTATATGTACAATGCCGGAGGGGAAGCTTTGTAGCGGTGTTTATATTAAGTTTATATATAAAGCTACAGATTGGTGCCTTCAAGTAAAAAATGGAAAAGATGAATGGCAAACGGTAACATCATCAAGCAAAGGCTATATCTCTGATTTTTTACCCCTTGATAATGTGAAAGAGTTTAGAATTCATGCTCCAAACAGAAAGGAGTATCAACTTAATATAATAGAGCTTGAAATATTTGATCAAGGCGAAATTCCGGCCTATGTTCAACGTTGGAAACCACCTTTGGAAAAAAGCGATATACTTCTTGTGCATGCCCACTCTGATGATGAACATGTTTTTATGGGTGGAGTATTGCCCTATTATGCCGGTGAATTGGGTAAAAAGGTTCAAACTATGGTACTTGTACCCTCAACGGATTATAGAAAACATGAATATTTAGACGGATTATGGCATAGCGGCGTAAAAAATTATCCCTTATATGGCGGTTTTCCCGATGCTTTTTCGTATAAGCTTAAGGATATGTATAAAGCATGGAATGAAGAAACCCTTATTGGCAGAGTTGTTGGTGCTATACGGCGTACAAAACCGGATGTTGTTGTTACCCATGATATAAAAGGAGAATATGGTCATGGTGGCCATCAGGCTTGTGCCGATGCTGTAATTAACGCAATATCAAAAAGCAACAAACCCAAATATTATATAAAAAGTTATAAAGAATATGGAGGATGGGAAATATCCAAACTTTACATACACCTTTATGAAGAAAATAAAATTAAAATGGATTTTAACAAACCCCTATCCAAATTCAATGGAAAAACAGCCTTAACAATGGCGAAAGAAGCCTTTAAGCTGCATACTTCTCAACAAAAAATCAGCTACTTTCCAACAGACGAAGGGCCATATAGTATTGAGGACTATGGACTGTATTATTCAAGTGTAGGCGATGATGTATTAAAGAACGATATGCTGGAAAATATTAAATAATAAACCAAAAATTAAAAAACAATAGTTTTTATCAATTTATACTATAATATAAAGCTTTAAAAAACGATGCATAATCCTGTTTGTCTGATAAACCTGATACTGAGCCGTCCCCGGCTTCTATAATTTTCCATTCATTGTTTTCAAGTTCTGCAAAATCCACAGTATAAAAAACGCTATTTAATTTACTGTACTTTTCAACTAATGCTTTTGGTGGTTCAGGAGTATTATCATCTTGTAATGAATTGCGTGACAAGCTTATTAGTGTATTTTTAACATAGAAGGCCCTATATTCATTTGTTACGCCATTATATTTTTTTAAATCAAGGTATTCCTTTATACATATTCCTCCTGTTAGTAATTGGCCTCTAAATTTATAAAAAGTTTCCATATCTGAATTAAACTTTTCTTGGCTGATAGTGTTGTCAAAAAAACTGGGGAAAGAGCTTCCCTTTACCGACTTTACAAAATCTTTTACTATAAATTTATCAAAGTTTTGTTTTATAGTATTTATATCAATATCTTTATATAGTGGAAAAGTCATAATTTTAGTCGTATCTTCTACTAAGTAAGGGTATATATTTGGAAATATATGCATTAAGCTATATTGTTTCGGTGATGTTATTAGACGAATATTTTTTTCCAGAAGATTATTATAAAAATTTAGATATTGTTCTGGATTCATCATCCATCCACGATAAATTGCTGTTATTTCACTGTTGGGTTTTGAGTTTAATTTTAGAATGTTTTCGTTAAACCATTCGTCATAAGCAAACAATATTACATTGAATTTGCCTGTGGATATTGCTGCATCATATTCTAATTTCAAATCATCATCCACTTGTTTTTTATCAAAAAACGAAGATGGAAAAAGTATAGTATTAATCATTATTTTTCCTCAAATATATCAATATTTTAATTGATTATATCATATTTAATAAAAATAAAACCACCTTTTAAAAGGTG
>JAAZPT010000402.1 GCA_012797085.1 Christensenellaceae bacterium
GTGCATCCATCAATGTTTTTGGTGCAATTGTAACAAGGGGAGGTAATGGTGTAGGGGTAATTATAATAGGAACCATTGTAGGAGAGCTAACATCAATATAAATACTTTGGCTATCAAATGAAACTTCTTCATCTAATGCATTTTTACATGTGGCAGTAAATTTATACTCACCAGGCATTGTTAATGAAAAATCTCTAATTATGGTTTTTGTTTGGCCAGGATTAATTTCTGTAAATGTATAAACATCAACATCGCCATGATGAATTTTTACATTTTTTGCTTCACCTAAACTATTATTATTAACACTAATTGTAAATCTAACCTTACCATTATCATCAAAAACAGTAGTTTTATCAGCTTCAGCACTTACAACCATTGTTAACTTTTGATCTTCATTTATACTTTTAACTTCAATCGCATTTGTTTTTACTGATATTTCATTGTTTGTAGAATCAGTACCATTAATTATAAATTGATATTTAGCAGGTTCATTAACAATTAATTCTTTTTCTAAAGACAATTTTTGACCGGCAACCAAGCTTTGACCGGTAAAAATGTCACCAAGGTTTTCATCGCTAATATTTAAGTTGTTAAAGTCAATATTTCCTTTGTTTTCAAGATCTAGGGTAAGCTTAACGGTTTCACCAACTAATACACCCTTGCTACTTGATTTTAATTTGGCTGATAATTTAGATTCACCAAATGTAATTGTTTGACTATCAAATGTTTTCTTTTTATTACTTTTTTCGCTTTTATATGTAACGGTGGATGAACTAACCAAGTTTTTTTTCCCCATTTTTTGGGTAAAAACTATAGTTGCTTCTTCACCGGGTAATACTCTATCTAAAGTTTTTGCCTTTGTTGCTATGCTTTTGTTTTCAACAACTTTTATATTTGTTGCGGATACATTACCTTTGTTAACAAAGGTATAAGTAACAGTAACTTCTTGATCTTGTGTTGCAACGGTGGGGCTAATGTCTCTGCTTATTTGAAGATCTGATATAACATTTTCATATTCAAACTTTGCAGATAGATACTTTAGCTGTTGAACTTTTTCTCCCTTGTCATTAAACATTGTATATTTAACATAATACTTAACGGCACCACTATCTAAATCGCTTTGTCTAAGCTGCCAAACGCCTTTATATGTTTTACTTGCTCCAACAGATAGCTTAACAGCACCATCTTCACCAAAATCCGCTACAGGCTTGCCGTTGGGGGCATAAAGCACTACAGGTTCAATCATATCTCCATCACCAACATTTGTAATGGTAATGGATATATTTAATTGATCTAACCCACTTACTGCTTTAGGAGAATATGAAATTGTAGCTCTTACAGGATCATAACTGGAAGCCAAAGCTCCTACAGATACTGTGATAATTAATATTACTATTAATAATAATAGAGGAATAATTTTATTTTTCATAACTTTAAAGGTCAGTAAAGACCTTTACCCCCTTTCAAAAACAGCGTCAAATTCATTTATAATTCTTAAAATAATTATATTTATACATAATTATTTTATTGCAAAACAATTATTATGTCAAGTAAATTCATCTTTCTGTAATAATTATGGAATAGTTGTTTAAATTATTATTTTTTAAAACTAACAAATTCCTCCATAACATAACCTTCAATAATAGTATTAACATCGCTTCCATTTAAAATAACATGTAGCCATCCGTTATCTAAGCTTTCAACAAGCAATAATTCTTGACCATAATATAATCTAAGTACAACACCAAAGCCTGTACCGGGCTGTTCCCTTAAATTTAGAAACGAATCCTTTTCAATATTATCAACAAGCAAAACTTGCACCTCATCAGGAACATTTATTAATAATGGCATTGGGGTTGGTAAAGGAGTTGGTGAAGGTAAAGGTTCAGGAGAATATTGTAAAAAAGGGTCTTTGGTTGTTAAAGATTCCAATTCTAAATTGGTTTCTTTTTTTAGATAATCAAACAGTTTTATGCCGGGGTAATAAAAACTTAAAATATTGTTATAACTCAAACCTTCCTTTGCCATTTGTTCTGCGCCTCTTTGGCTCATTCCAATACCGTGCCCATATCTCCTGGACATTATTATAAATTCATTTTTATTTTCTTCAATACTAATTAGATAATTGCCGCCTCCACCCAAAGCTAACCCAAAAGCATTAACAGCATCATTAAATATTGGAATATTAATTAAAACCTCCTTATTATACTCAATATAATTACTTAAGTTTTTATTCGTTTCTGGCTTGGAGGTGGTTTTTATAAAAGAGTATATA
>JAAZPT010000403.1 GCA_012797085.1 Christensenellaceae bacterium
AAACTGTTTCATCATTTTTTGGGCATCTTCAAACTTTCTTATTAACGAATTTACATCTTGAACCCTTGTGCCACTACCGGCGGCTATCCTTTTTCTGCGTGATGCGTTAAGTATGCCGGGGTTCTTCCTTTCCTTAGGGGTCATGCTTCTAATTATTGCTTCGGGCTGCTTAAAAGCATCATCATCGATATCAACATCTTTAATTTTGCCGCTTACTCCGGGTATCATTCCAAGAATATCTTTGAGTGAGCCCATTTTTTTCATTTGCTGCAATTGTTCTAAAAAGTCGTCAAGGTCCATTGCCTTGTTTTCCTTTAGCTTTTTAGCAAGGCTTTCGCTTTGCTCAGCATCAAATGCGCTTTCAGCCTTTTCAATAAGGCTCATAACATCGCCCATACCCAATATTCTGGAGGCCATTCTCTCGGGATGGAAGGGTTCAATATCCTTTAACTTTTCACCGGTACCGCTAAACTTAATAGGCTTGCCTGTTACAGCTTTTACTGATAATGCGGCACCGCCACGAGTATCACCATCAAGCTTTGTAAGTAATACACCTTGTATATCTAACTGAGAGTTAAAGTGCTCAGCAACGTTAACAGCATCCTGACCGGTCATAGCATCAACAACAAGCAAGATTTCTTGAGGCTTAACACTATCCTTTATGCGTATAAGTTCTCCCATAAGCTCTTGGTCTATATGCAATCTACCGGCGGTATCTATAATTAAAACATCACGACCATGGTGTTTTGCATACTCAACAGCCTCTAAAGCAGTCTTTACAGGGTCTTGAGTACCACGCTCAAATACCGGAACATTTACTTGCGAGCCAACAACCTTAAGTTGATCTATAGCAGCGGGCCTATAAATATCGCAGGCAGCGAGCAGAGGTTTCTTGCCATCCCTTGCCAAGTAACCGGCAAGCTTAGCTGCCATTGTAGTTTTACCACTACCTTGTAAACCACAAAGCATGTATATAGTGGGCGAACTGCTTGACCATGTTAACCTTTGGTTTTCTTGACCCATAAGCTTTGTAAGCTCTTGGTTTACAATTTTTATTATCTGCTGGCCCGGTGTTAGGCTTTCTGATACCTTTTGGTCGGAACAACGATCAGTAACATTCTTGATAAAATCCTTAACTACTTTATAGTTAACATCAGCCTCAAGCATTGCAATGCGAACTTCTCGCATACCGGCTTTTATATCAGCATCTGATAATTTGCCTCTGCTTTTTAATTTATCTAATGCACCTTTAATCTTTTCGGATAAGCTTTCAAATGCCAATATTATTCCCCCTCAAATAGCTTAATTGCTTTAGCTATATTATATTCAATTTCTGCAATATTCTTGCTATTTATATCTTTTTGTAACAATTTAAGCAAATTTTGAGCCTTTTGCAATTTATCCCGAGCATTTAAAGTTCTTTCAACCAAACTCAGTTTTTGCTCATATTTTTTTAAATTATTGCTGGCTCTATAAATAATGTCATATATGTTTTGTCTGCTAACATTAAAAATATCGCTAATTTCAGTAAGGCTATAGTCTTCTTCATAGTATAAAGATAATATTTCCTGTTGTTTATCAGTTAACATTCCACCATAAAAGTCAAGCAACCAGCACATTTGAGTATTGTTTTCTAACAGTTTCAGTTGTTTAACTTCCATAAGGCACCTCTCTTACTGTAAAGCAATTTTACTTTACAAACAAATATTATACACAATACATAATTTTTGTCAACGCTTATATAAAAAAAGATGTTTTTAGTGTATAATATAACTAATGTTTGTGTTTTTTAAGTTTTTTGAAATGAGGTGTTATTGTGGAAAGGAATTTATCATTTGATTATAAGCTAATTAAAGAAATTAAAATAAACACATCATGGCCACAAATTGAAGTATTTTCTAACGAAACAAATGAAATTCAAGTTGTAATAGCTGGGGATAATAAAACCGTAGCGCAAATAAAGGTAGAACTTGATAAAGATGAGCTGATTATAGAACAACCCAAATATGGCATAAACTTAAACATAGCCGAAGGTTCATGGATGCAAATACTCTTGCATCTTCCAAAGGCATACAAAGGTGAAATCGATGTAAGCAGCATACTTGGTAATATTAATATTCGTGGTTTTGAAGGGGAAGAATTATCCCTTGATTCCATATCAGGTAATATTATTCTAGATAATATCGCTGTAGAATATCTAAAAGCTAAAAATATTAGCGGA
>JAAZPT010000404.1 GCA_012797085.1 Christensenellaceae bacterium
ACATAATAGGCATATTGGTATGTGCCTGAACCCCCGCTTGCCTGGGCGGTAATATTGGCAACAGAGCCTATATGATACTTTTTAAAGGCAACATTTGCGCGTAAATCTAATGCGGCGCCCGATACTAAATATTCATTTGTTGTATATGTTTGTGTTTTACCCAGTGTATCCTTTGCAAAAAATACAAACTTATATTTGCCCGGGCTTTTTGGTGTGTAGGATACTTGTGAATAGTGAGAACCCAGTTCTATAAAATACTTTGCCTGTTTATAAGGAAATCTTTCTATAAGTTTATTGTTGCAATATACATAGTAGGCGTGCATGTGGGATGCGGCTCCGTCCCAACTATAAATATCAAAGCTTTTTGTATCACCTAAAACTATATTATTAGTAAGAGCAGAAGCTGCAACACCAATGGGATTATGTTTTTCAACAACATTAACTTTATAGAATGATGTTAATGTTCTTGTTTCGCCCTTTTCATTTTTTATAAACACAACAGCATGGAATTTGCCTGTTGTTTTTGGAGTATAAGTATAGCTTGTATTCGTGCTATATCCTGTTTTTTGCACAACTGTATTGCCCTTATAAATATAATACGCATAGGTAAACTTGCCTGTACCACCCGAATCAACAGCTAAAGAAACTACAAAGCTGTTGCCTAAGCCTATTTCATCAGGGCCAACATTAACATATAGTGGAGCATGCTCCCAGCCTATTTTTTCAACAATAGCCGCCTGTACAGTTGAACTTGGCAAGGGCTGCTGTGTTGCTTGTTCTGTGGGGCTTGGCGGCTCCTCTGTGGATGTTTGTTCCGTTGGGGCGGGTTGTTCCGTAGGTGCTTCCGTTACAACGGGGGCGGGAATTTCCGTCGGCGCTTCCGTTACGATGGGGACAGGCGCTTCCGTTGGTAACGGTGGGTCTTCTGCCGGAGTTGAAGCTTCTGTTGGACTTGGAGGAGCTTCTTCCGGTGCCGTTTCCTCTATTTGTGCTGCTTGTTCAAGGGGAGCGGGGTTTTCTACCTGCTCTGTTGCTCCAAAGGGTATAATACTTAACATTAATATAGCTATTAACATTATTGATATGAGTTTTTTTGTATAAGTCATAATGTCCCTCCCATATAGTTATTAGTTTGATAGGCTTGGTTCTGTTGATTTTTACATCTTTATATTTTAGTTATATATAAATAAGGCTTAAATGTCAACCGTTTTCTATTATTTGTTTGATTTTTTACAGTTTTATTATTGTTTAACTTTATAAGTAGTATTAAATATTTTGCCGTTATGGTTTTGTGTGTCCCCTTTGTTAATATAATGCTGATTAACAATCTTTATATTTTATATAAAAAGCACCGGCTATTTTGGTCGGTGCTTTGTTTGGTAAATATACGCAACACATTTATCGTTTATTGTATTATATATTGCCTTAAGGCTCCGGCTGTACCAAAAAAACTGAGCAGGAGTTGGTTGTCATTTGTTTAATTATATTGCCATTGGCGGTTTTTACTACAGCTTCAACCTTATAATTACCTAGATGATTTGCCCTAAAACACCAGCTATATTCATTATATCCCTGGTATTGATATGGTTTGAAGTTAGTTTTAAAGTAAAGCTTTCCATCATTATAAACGTTGAAAGCTATTTTTGCATTATATCCATTTTCCATTTTCATATTTACACGCAAAGTATCCCCCGAAAAAATATTTGTATCTTCAAATTCAAGCTTTGTAATATTAGGTGGATCATTTAAGTTGAAAAATATATCATTAGTAGTATGTCTTTTTATTTTGCCAAGTTTATCCTTTACAAACACAATAAATTTATATGTGCCTGATTCTGTAGCGTTATAAACCATATAAAAATATGCGCCCCTGTTGCTGTAGCCTACATTTCTTACCCTTATGCCATCTTTATATACGTAGTATGCACTTTGATAGGGTTCCACGCCTCCATGAACCTGAACAAAAGCCATTAAGTTTGATGTTACATTATAAGCAACAGCATCTATTTCCATCTCCTGATAATTGCTCGGCTGTGGATTATTTGAAACCACACAGGTATTAGATGTTTTTAATATTATTTTTCCTGTTCCATCCCTTATAAAAGCCGTTACTTTGTAATTGCCGGGGTCTTTTGGTATAAACTTATATGTTGGATAATTTTCTTCATAAGTTGTTTTTTTAATAATATTATTGTTATGGTATATGTAATAGGCATATTTATATGGTTCTACGCCTTTACCGGCAGATGTAATCGCTTCAATTACTTCATTGGGCCGTGATACTTCCGGAAGTTGTACATTATAAAACTCTAAAGGTTC
>JAAZPT010000059.1 GCA_012797085.1 Christensenellaceae bacterium
ATTGCTCAATGTTTTCAGTATTATCCAAGTATGTATCATACTTATTAACACATACTGCTGTTTTTACATTGAGAATATCAGCTGTCTTTATTATACGTTCCATATCGTGAATACCGGCAACTGATGGCTCGGCAACAATTAATATCATATCAACGCCTGTAACCGAAGCAATAACCGGGCAGCCAATGCCGGGGGAACCATCAATTATAGCAAAATCCGCATTTGATGCTTTATATAAGTCGTTTTTTACTTCTGTTACCAATTTTCCTGAATTACCTCTTCCCATTTTAAGCTTTGCTGTTGAGAATACACGATCTTCATTTTTAAAAAGCATCTGTTCTCCGGCTATATCATCCTGCATAATTACAGCATCATTCGGGCACACAAAATGGCATACACCGCAGCCTTCGCAGGCGTATTCATTAATTTGAGCTTTACCGTTTATTATTTGAATAGCATCAAAGCGGCATTTGCTAACACAGAGCCCACAAGCGATACACTTATCGGAAACAATATTAGCTTTTTGAGAACCGTAGTAGTCTTTGTACTTTGGAGTGCTATCAAGTCTTGTTACAATGTGCAAATTAGGGGCATCAACATCACAATCTGCAAAGGCACGAGCTGAAAGAAAATCAATAAATGCTGCTGCAACCGTTGTTTTTCCTGTGCCTCCCTTACCACTTAAAATAAGCAACTTTTTCATTTGAGCACCTCCTTATTTATACTTGAAAGGAGATTTTGGAAAAGCTTTGCTGTTTCTATGTCGTGCAAGGATGCTATTTCACCCTTTGAACTAAGTAAAGCAATTTTTTGGCTGTAGGGGATACGGCAAAGAATAGGTATATTATTAGTGTTGCAAAATTCTTCTACCGCATCATATTTTTCATCTGCCTTGTTAATAATTATGCCAAAAGGTTTGTTCAGCAGTACAACCAATTCATAAACCATCTTAAAATTGTGTAATCCAAAAGCAGTTGGCTCAACAACCAAAATACAATAATCCGCAGATTCAACACTTTCCATAACGCTGCAAGCACTGCCGGGCGGGCAGTCTATTATAGTTAAATTGTTGTTTTTTGAGGCATGATTTAAGGCCTCTTTTATTATGGGTATACCGGAAGGTTCTCCTAAATTCAAACAACCGGTTACAACATATACATTTTCACTATAACCATATTCTACAAACCCAACCGGTTTTTCTATTTCTGTAATAGCATTATCAGGGCATACAAGGGAACATCCGCCACAGGAATGGCAAACTTCCTTGAATACCATTGGCTTATTTTTAATTAATGCAAGAGCGTTGAATCGACAGAAATCCACACATTTACGGCATCCGGTACACTTTGTATTGTCAAATTCGGGAATAAGTGTTGTAACAAGGCTTTGTTTATTATCAACAGGTTTAAAAAACAATCTTCCGTTAGGCTCTTCCACATCGCAATCAATATAAACTGATTTTCCGGCGACTGTAGCCAAATTAACAGCAACAAAAGTTTTGCCTGTTCCACCCTTACCGCTTAATATAGCTATATTCATCTATTTCCATGAAAGCCTGCATGAAACTGTGTCATAAGTTCCAGCTTTCCCTCCGTAAAATCCTTTAGATTTTCATCTGCTTTAGTGGAAGAGGTTTTATAAATTTTCACATCGGCAGCATTTAAAATATCTGCTGCATTTTGCCCACAACGTACGGTAAGCAAAGTGTTTACTCCATTATCTACAATAAATTGTGCGGCCTTTATACCGGCTCCACCCGGAGCATCAGCTGAGCTGTTTTTTAAAAACTCTGTTTGTTTATTTTCTGTATTGTAAATAAGAAAATAGGGTGAACGCCCAAAAGATACACACACATCTGTTTCTAATACATTTTCATTAACAGGAATTGCAATTTTCATACTATATATCTCCCTTCTCAATTTCACTATGTTTATTACGATGCCTATGACATCTACCACGGCCACAATATATTTCTTCATTGCAGAGTTTGTATTCGCCTCCGCTAATCAAAAGGGGTTTACCTTCAACAATGGAAATGGAAAGTTTTTTTCGCGCTTCATTATAAATATATTGTACAGTTGTACGAGCTATCTTCATATATTCAGCACATTGTTCTTGTGTTAAACCCTCATGATCAATTAAACGAATAGCTTCATATTCGTCCACAGTCATTGTTACAGCTTCATCTGAAACAAAATTTTTACCAACCGGAACAAATTGTGTGTTACGCGGCATACAACATACTCTTCGTCGCTTTTTTGGTCTTGGCATTTGATCACTCCTTAAAATTGCTTGGAGGCAAAGATTTTTCCTTTACCTCCAAATGCATTATAGTTGCTCAATCTGCTCTTCAACTGTTTTTAATTGTTTTTCAAGAAGAGCTTTTCTGGAAAGGAGTTCATCCTTTGTCATTGTAGGCATTGTATAGCAGAATCCCATTCCGCGACCAAATCCACGCCTACAGTTCCATGTGCGTGAGCCCGCACCCATTCCACGACCGAAGCCCATTGGGCCAGTTCCATCCATTCTAGGCATGTAATTCACCTCCTCAATAGTTTATGACATATGTCATTTATCAATTATAGTATATAATAGTTATTGACATATGTCAATAATAAAAATAAAAAAATTTCTAAAATTTTTATAATTTGCCGAAAATAGCATAAAACGAGAGAAATATTATTTAAAATATGATAAAATACAACTTAAACAAAAATAAAAAGCCCCAATCTTAAAACAACTAATTTAAGATAAGGGCTTTTTATTTTAAATTTTCTTATTTAAGATTAAACTTTAAAGCAGCATCATCTAAAGCTTTACGGCATTTCTTAACTCCCATTTCAATACCGTCAGGGTCTTTAAATATTGCAGAAGATAAAACAACTACATCCGGGTTGCACTCTAAAAGTGGTTCCATATTATCGTGACGTAAACCGCCATCAATTGCCAACTCACATCTTGGGTTTTTCTCGTCTATCATTTTCCTGGCTCTTTTTACTAAATCAACAACACTTCTACGCCAACCCCAGTTGTCTTTTCCGTCAGTTTCATCAACGCCGTGGGTTACAATATGAAGCCTATCAATATCGTAAATAGATTCTTCAACAAATGAAAGGGGAGTATAGCAACCTAATGTAAGGCCAAATTTCATACCGAACTCTCTGCAGTAGTTCATAATATATGCTAAGGGTGCACCTATAAAGTTTTCAGCCGGCAAAATTAGCATGGAACATTTTGCAGCTGCTAATTTTTCAATAAACAATCTATCACATTCTCTAGTATAAATATGGCATTCAATATGTTTTGTAATTTCTTCCCTTAATCCTTCAATTATTTGGTGACCACCCATCAATTGCATGTTTTTTAGATCATACATATCTGCAGCATCGGAGTGTATATAATCTACTCCTGCTCTATCAGCTTCTAAGGCTCTGTCTAGTATTCTTGCATAACTAACATGTGCTAAACCTGCTGCTATTTTAATGTGTTTCATATTTTCCTCCTAAAAATTTTTATATATTATTTTGCCTTTTATCATTGTTAAAAGGCATTTTGCTGTAATATCCACCACTGGGTTTTTATCAAATATTGTTATATCTGCATTTTTTCCCTTTTCTATGCTACCGGTTTCATTATCGATTTTTAAAATTTCGGCTGCATTTATTGTTATAGCCTTAAGTGCCTCAATAATAGGCAAACCTTCCCTTATGCATAGACCTGCTTCTAATACTATATCCCCACAATGCATACCCGGTAAATCGGACATTATTGCAAATTTAATTCCGTTTTTAAAAAGTAAATTTGCATTTTCTAAAGTTCGATTTTTAAGCTCTAACTTATGGGGGAAATCTATCATGGGGCCAATTATTACTCCGTTAGCCTTTTTTAATTCTTCAATTATTCTATAGCCCTCTGTACAATGCTCAATGGACATATCCAAATTAAATTCTTCAGCAATTCGCAGGGCTGTTAAAATATCGTCCGCTCTGTGAGCATGGGCTTTAACAGGTAATTTTCCATCTAAACATTGTTTAAGTATATCAAGATCTAAATTTACTTCTTTATTTGGATCATATTTTTGAGCTTCATAAAATTTTTGCCTAATAACAGAACTTACACCCATACGAGTAATTGGCCCTGTATTTTTGTGGGAAGTTTTGGGGTTTTCACCAAATGCAAGCTTAAGGGAAGCCGGTTCTTTTATTATCATATCTTTAAAACCGGAACCGTGAGTATACATGGTTACAAATTGCCCTGCAATGGGGTTGGCGCTTCCCGGGCCGGTTGAAACACATGTTACCCCATGCTTATAAGCATGCTCGAATTCTTTATCTAAAAAATTTATACCGTCTATTGCTCTACTTGAGGCTGTGCAAGTATTTGTACTTTCGTTACCGTCCACACCTATTTCACCCATGGCTGTTCCAAAAACACCTATATGGCAGTGGGAGTCAATAAGTCCGGGTAATACAATTTTATTTGTACAGTCAATAACTTCACAATCATTGGCATCAATGTTTTTAGATATATCTACAATAAAACCATCTTTAATCAATATATCTAAAATTTCAGCCTCGGGGTTTAACATTGTGTAAGTAGTAGCATTTTTAAGTAATATTGTCATCATATCACCTCATTCAAAACAGTATCCAAATAATTTTTTACACTTGTACTAATTTCTATTATTGATTCTTTATTAAAGGGAGATTTTAACTGGGCTGAATTTACGAGTTCCAAAAACGACATTCCTCCACTATTTTTTATAAACATTATATATTTTTCCCAAGCAGTTTCGTGACATTTTTCATCTTTCAACCAAAACTGCAAAGCACAAACTTGTGCCAAAACATAATCGATATAGTAGAATGGCCATCTCATAACATGAATTTGTTGCTGCCAACGTCTGCCTTGATAGTTAAAACCATCACTTTCATATTTTCGCCAAGGTAAAAAACGATTTTCTAAGTTTTTCCATAAACTCAGTCTTTCTTCCGGAGTCATTTCGGGTTTATCATAAACCATAGTTTGAAATTGGTCTATAGCTGTACCGTAACATATAAATGATAGCGCATTTCTAAGCTTATTATATTTATAATAGGGTATTTGTTCTTCATTTATTATGTTGTTAATGTATGGCCAAACAAAAAATTCCATACTCATTGAATGGCTTTCATAAACATCGGAAGATGCTTTATTTAAAAACACATCCCCGCGGTGCATAAAGGAGTTAAGACCATGCCCACATTCATGAGCAAATGTGTTTATTGCGCCAAAACTACCATTGTAAGACTCGAATATGTATGGCATAGAGAATAAAGGCATATAATTTGAGTATGCTCCCATTAGCTTTCCGTCTCTTAGACCAACATCATACATTTCTCTATCAACCAGCTCTTCGTAAAAAACATGGGTTTGAGGTGATAAGCTTTGGAATATTTTTTTAAATGAACTTATTAAATCTTTATCTGTATTTAAATCTATTTTATTAACAAAGAAGTTTTCGTCATAACTGAATATTTCATGCCCAAAGTTTTTTTCTTGAGTTTTATACATTTCATTTACTAAAGGGCTTATAAAACTTTCCACATTATTTGAAAAAACTAACAGCTCTTGTCTGCCATAACTTGTTCTTCCGTGCTTATGGAAGCAGTATTCTGTATGATTGTTAAAACCTGTTTTTAATGCGATTTCATGCCTTACTTTAACGAGCTTATCAAACAATTCATCTAAATCCTTAGCAATAGATAACCAAGCTTTATCATATAGGGCATTATATTGTTTCCTTATTTTTCTATCACTATGATTCATATATTTGCTTATTTGGGACAGATTTAACTCTTTGCCTTCATGAACAACTTTAAGTTGTGAAACCATTGTAGAATAATTTTGTGATAGGCTGTTTTCATATTGCATCAATTCAATTATATCTTCGGAAACAGTCTTAA
>JAAZPT010000060.1 GCA_012797085.1 Christensenellaceae bacterium
AAACTATAAAAAATGGTACACGCTGTTAACGTGTACCATTTTTTATTTTGAAATTATTTCATTTCTATTTCATTAATTTGAGTCATCCATAACCAATATGTTGTCATATCAGGAGTCATTGTATCCATGTTGATACGTTGAGTACTAAATATCGTTGCATTTTTACGTTGGTATGCAGGAATCTCAACAGCCCAATCCATAATTATATCTAAAGCTTGCTTATATGTTGCTTTACGATATGTTTGATCATCACTCTTACGTGCATCCATAATAGCTTGGTCTAAAGCAGGATCTTCTATATGGTAATGGTTACTATCAGAACCACCTTTACCTACTATATTGCTTGAGTGATAAACTTGATACATATCCGGATCAATTGTAGAACCCCAAGCAGCACACCATAATTCTTGTGCACCAGCATCCAAAGCATTCCATAAAATGTTGGAATCTGATGGGTCATTAATTTTTAATTCAATACCAATTTTATCCAAAGCTTCTTTAGCATATGTAAGTACTGCAAAAGATGGGTGATCGCCAATACCGTCAGCAGGAATAATTACTTCATAACTGAGTTTTGCGCCTTCCGGAGCAGCTGTAAATTTGCCAGTCGCTTCATCAAATGTAAATCCAGCAGCTTTAAACCATGATTTTGCACCTTCTAAAGCAGCTGCTTCATTTTCTTCAAAAGATTTATCAGCTGAGTAAAGCTCATTACCCTCTGCATCTTTAGAGAAAGCAATTTCGTAGCCTTCGTCTGTTGGTTGAGGAGCAGCCCAAGATGTGTTAGAAATTGGATATTCAATAACACGAGCAGCTTCACCATAGTAGCTATTATATGAAATTTCTCTATAGTAAGCAATTACTGTAGCAAGACCTTTACGAAGAGCTTTAGATTCTTCAGATGTTTTATCTTCACCAACTTTTACTGTGTCAGCGTTCATTCCAACATAACCGTAACCAAGATTATCAACAAGACCTAAGGACATTACATCACCGTTTATTTCGCCATTGCTGTTATAACCTGCAACCATTTCAAAGTTGGCTTTTGTTCCACTTAATTCACCAGTATCAACTGTGCCGTTTTGTACACCGGCTGCAACCTCGGAAGACTGTGTTTCTTTTAATTGCAAGAATTTTGTTTTGGGTGCGCCTTTATAATAGCTTTCATTAGCTTCATAATAAACTACACGGTTTTCATATTTAATAAATTTGTAAGGACCGGCACCAAGTGGTTGTTTGGAATTGGCTTCTTGAGGACTTAAATCACCAAATGGGTGACCAAATTTGTTGTTTTCGTAATCGTATTGTTCAACATCACCATAATAATGTAATGGTGTAATATTAACTCCAAGTATACTATAAACAGCAGGTGCAGAATAACCTTCTGTTTTTACTTCTACTGTATAATCATCAATTTTTTTAATACCAGAAATATTGGGAACACCCTTACCGGCCATTTCCTCATCTTTAGGACCCCATTCAGCTATAAAGGCATCCTTAACTGTTTTAAGAGCATCGGTTCCGTCTGTATTTTCTGTAGCCCAGAAATCACCAATCTTGCCTTCATAAGCAGCAAATGTTTCATCGTAATAATCTTGTAAAACAGGATAGTTGCCATTTTTCAGGTCAAATTCTTTACCGGAATTTGCTTTTAATATACCTGTTTCCGGGTCGTATTTAGCAAATCCCCAAAGAGCCATACCTAAAGCAACTTTTTCATTGTCACCAACTTTATCGGCTTCTACACCAATGTAGTCAGGAGCATATGGTAAGTATTTTGCATAGCAATAATCAACAATTTTTTGAACTGAATTCATCCAAGTTGATTTTTCAAGAGCCCAAAAAGCATCATATTGTTCTTTTGTAAAGTTTGCATCTTCTTTAACTTCTGCATCAAGTCCTAATTCAAATAATTCATCAACCATTTTAGCATATTTTTCATATACTTCAGATGACGTTTGAGTTTGATAGTCTTGCAAACCTATAATCGGATAGGAATTTAATGTTGTTGAGCCAACATAAGCAGGGTCAAGATATACATAATATGTAAATATAATATCATCTGCTGTAAGTTTTACACCATCACTAAATACAAGGTCATCTCTTAACTTTGCTGTATACGTTGTAATATCAGCAGCTTCATCATAGTCAACACTAGTATTAGCTACACCGGTATAAAGATAATCTGTACCGTTATAATTTACAGTTTCCCCTTCAATAGCGTTATGAATGATACCACCCATACGATCTGTGGTAAGTATGGATACTTGTGTTAAAGATGTAGCATCTTGGTCATAACCAGTATCTGCATAATAAGGTGAGAACTTTTCACTAAAGGGTGAATAAGCTGCTACCAATGGTATTTGTTTTTCTTCGGCAAAAGAAACAAAAGCTATGCCTAATACTATTGTTAAT
>JAAZPT010000405.1 GCA_012797085.1 Christensenellaceae bacterium
AGCATGTAGTATGAAGCTGAATGTTATAAATGCATAGAATAATGCAGGTATAAAGCTGATTAGATAATAGCTGCCTTTTTTGTGGGTGTAGATATATACCGTTGTCATACCTAATGCAAATATTGCCAATGTTTGGTTAGCCCAACCGAAGTATCTCCACAATATGTTAAAGCCGTTTGCATTTGTTTTAGCAAATATAAGTATAGCTAAAGCGGGTACAAACAATGCTGCTGCCAAGCCCATACGCTTTGCTGGATTTTTTTGGTCTATTTTAAATGTTTCAGCAACTTGTAAACGAAGTGAACGGAATGCAGTATCACCACTTGTAATGGGCAATACTATAACGCCTATAATTGCTAACAAGCCGCCAACTTTACCCATAAATGTACGGGAAATTTCACCAACCATTAATGTTGCGTTTGTATTTAATGCACCTGTACGGTTATAAACCACCATAGCGCCTGCTGCCCAAATCATTGCGATTAAGCCTTCCATAATCATGGCATTGTAGAATACCATACGGCCTTGTTTTTCACTTTCTATTGTACGGCTGATAATGCTTGTTTGTGAGCCGTGGAAACCGCTCAAAATACCGCAGGCAACTGTAATGAAGAACACTGGTATAAAGGGTACACCACTAAAGTGGCCCATAAAGCCACCGAGGAACTCTGTTTGTGTTCCGTCTGCAGCAGTGATTAAACCTTTGATGTTGCCTAAGTCAGCGCCGCCTGAGGTCAATACGCCAATTAATACACCAATGGCACTAACAATTAAGAAAGCGCCAAACACAGGATAAATTCTACCTATAATAGCATCTATGGGGAATACTGTTGCAAGTATGTAATAAATAAATATTATTGCATATACTACCCAAAGTATTGTGCTATCGGCAGCTGTTGATTTTCCAAGTATATCCTTAACAATAAGGTCACCGGGTGTGTAAGTAAATACTACGCCAACCAACAAAAGCAAAATGCTGGAAAATATCAAATAAAGGGTTTTTGTTGATTTGCCTAAATATTTTGTAACTACCTTGGGCATTTGTGCACCGCCGTTACGGTTACAAATCATGCCGTTGAAGTAGTCGTGCAATGAACCTGCCAATATGCAGCCAATCGGTATTGTTATAAAGGCTACCGGCCCAAACAATATACCTTGGATAGGCCCTAATATGGGACCTGTACCTGCTATGTTAAGCAAGTTAATAAGGGTATTCCTCCAACCCTTCATTGGCACGAAGTCAATACCGTCTTGTTTTGTATAAGCGGGTGTTTTCCTGTCATCCGGACCGAATACATTTTCGCAGAATTTGCCATAAACAAATCCGCCTACAATAAGTATTGCCATACCTATTAAGAATAATGTCATAATGTCCTCCTTAAATTATTTTATTGTATGGCCAAATAGAGTTATTTATATTATTTTTTTGACCATATGAATTATTTTATATTATTTTTTTGACCATATGAATTATTTTATATATTATCACAAATTTAATTTAGATGCAAATAATTTTTTGATGTTTTTAAAAACGGTTAATATGGCTTATTTACTTAATTTACAGTATTTTTATAAAAGCATTTAAAAAAGTTTTTTAAATAATTATTTATTTTTTTGTGTATAAAAATATATTAATTTATATTTTATCAATTTTTTAAAAGTGTAAAAT
>JAAZPT010000406.1 GCA_012797085.1 Christensenellaceae bacterium
ACTCGGGTCAAGTTGCGAGGATTGGTGAAGCTATAAATAGGTGTAAAAAAGCCGGTGCATTTACTTTGGGAATAACAGGGAATAGAGAGTCTGTTTTAGGTACAAGTGCGGAAAGAATTTTAAAACTTGATATACCAAAGTTTGAATCTGCACCGGGTACCAGAACTTATATGGTATGTGTAATGGCTCTTTATTTACTGGCTATTAGAATAGGTGAAGTTCGCGGTAGATATACAATGGATGTAGCAACAAGCATGAGAGAAGAAATTCCGTTGTTGGCAGATAAATTAGAAGAAATGATGCCTTCTATAGATGATAAAGCCTATGAAATTGCAAACAAATTTAAAGATAAGGATGCTTTTGACTTTTTGGGTAGTGGCTTTGAATATGCGGCAGCTTGGTTCTCCGCTGCAAAGGTTTTTGAGGCAATAGGGGCACGTGCTATGCATACAAATACCGAAGAATGGCTACATTTAAACTTTTTTATGAAAAATCCGGAAAAAATAGCAACTATGATTTATTCTGCAAGTGATAATAAAGCATATAGCAGAACAGTTGAAGCAATAAATTACGCTGTACAGCTTAATAGGCCACTATGTGTAGTTGCCGATGAAAAATCTGAAGATTATAATGAAAAAGCGGATTTAATAATTATTCCTAAAGCAAAATATATATTAGCTGAAGCTATGTACCAGTTTGTACCGGTGTGCTTAATTATGGGGTATTTAATGAGCATGCTAGGTGAAAAAAGCGGTAGGGGAAATGAAGGACCTTGGGAATTCAGTAGGGGCGCAGCTTGTGTAAGGCAAAGCAAAATAATATATATAGATGAGGAGTAAATATATGTTAAAATCATTCAATATTGAAACACAACAAAATAGTGTTATAAATTTAACGACAGATATTAAAAAGTTTGTTGAAGAAAGCGGAATAAAAAGCGGGCTATGTGTTGTTTTTACTCCGCATACAACAGCAGGTTTAACAATTACGTCATTCTGGGATCCATTAGGTTTTGAGGATTTGCAGGATGAAATTAATAGAATAATACCAACAAGAATAGATTTTAAGCATCAACATGATACACCAACCGATGCGGCGGGGCATATTAAATCTTCACTTATTGGGGTTAGCATTCCATTAATTATTGAGGATGGTAAACTTTTATTAGGTGGAAGCCAAGGCCTATTTTTCCTTGAATTTGACGGTCCAAGGAAAAGGAAATATTATGTAAAATTAATAAAGGAGGAGTAGTATGCGTAAAATAATTATAGATTGCGATCCTGGAATGGATGATTCCGCAGCGATTATTTATGGCTTAAAGTCTCAAAAGTTAAATACTTTAGCAATAACAACTGTAAATGGAAATTATCCGGTTGATATAACTTTTAGGAATGCCAGAAGGGTTTTGAACATGATGAAACAAAACCATATCCCTGTTTATAGGGGTTGTAGCAAACCAATGGTTAGAGA
Organism: Christensenellaceae bacterium; assembly: GCA_012797085.1. Taxonomy (GTDB): domain Bacteria; phylum Bacillota; class Clostridia; order Christensenellales; family Aristaeellaceae; genus JAAZPT01. The sequence goes on from JAAZPT010000406.1 coordinate 1,471, forward strand.
AGCGCCTAAAGATCCATTTTCTCATGGTGAAGACGGACAAGCCAACAATAATCTTTCGGACCCCAAATATCCTCCTCAAAATAAGCATGCTGTTAATGCAATTATTGATATAGTTAAAGAGAATCCAAACGAAGTTACAATAGTTTGTCTTGGACCATTAACAAATGTTGCAACAGCCATTCAATTAACGCCTGAAATTGCACCCCTCATTTCAAAAATTATTGCAATTTCCGGAGCTTTCGGCTTTAATGAAGCTTCCTTTGAAAATGCTACAGGCGATACTCCGCAAAGTGAATGGAATGTATATGTTGACCCTGAGGCGGCTAAAATAATATATGAATCCGGAATACCATTTACAGCTATTGGATTGGATGTAGCAACTCATTTTTCAGTAGACTTTAGTGATGATGACTTAAAATTACTAAATGATTGTGAAAAAGCGGAAGCTAATTTTTTAAAAACATCTATCGCTTTTGTTAGAAATAGAGGATTCAAAGCTTATTGCGCCATAATTGATTGCATTGCAGTTGCATATGCTGCAGATGAAGACTTGGTTAAAACCATAAAGGGCAGGGTAGGTGTTGAAGTTAAGGATGGTTTAACTTTGGGCATGACTGTTATGGACAGAAGGCATCACCATGTGTGGGAACATTTACCATTAATTGATGTTGCTGTAGATGCAAACTATGAAAAGTTTTTATCTGATTTAATTCAAACTTTTATTTCTTAATAAATACAAAAAGCTATTTGTTTATTACAAATAGCTTTTTTGTTTGTAAAATTATGATACTAATCTTTTTTATTTTGCTTCATTTTTACTAATATTTTTTTTGCCTCAAACTTAATATTTTCATCTATATCTGTTGGTCCAAACTGTTTAATAGTAAAAGCGGCTGCTATACTTCCCATTAAACCAATTTCATAAATATCCATATTTTCGCAATATCCAACCATTATGGCTGCGGTGGAACTATTGCCTGCACCGGTTGTATCTATAACATTAATATTTTTTACAGTTGGAATATTTATTTGTATATCAGGACTTATCATTATAGCGCCCTTGTCACCAACCCTTAAATATATTAATGGAATGTTCCATTTGATAAGTTCACGTTTAACGTAATTTAAATCATCACTTCCCAACAGAGAGAATGCCTCGGACTTATTAAGCGAAATCATTTCACAATTTTTTGCGATTTCTTTTACTAATTCTAAGCAATCCGGTTTACAAACATCACCATTGAGTTCCCACATTACTTTAAAATTGTGGTTTTTCTTTAGCTCAAATACTTCATTCCAATAATCCTTGTTACAATCTTTAAATATGTAAACGCCTTTTGTATTATTAATTTTAGAAGCTATTTCCTTTGTTGTAGCTTCCATCTTTTGATAGTGTTCCCTACCAAATTCAGGGGTTTCTTCTCTATTGTCGGCACTCAAATAATTTATGTTAGATATTGCAGTTTTTTCATCTTTTATAATTAAACCGGAAACATCAACATTATTTTTCCTAATCCAATATTCAAACTTAGTATTAAAATCCCTGCCAATTCCTGTTACTAATATGGCATCATCGGACCAAATTTTGGCGCCAGTATATGCATATATACCGGCGCCGCCCAGTTTTTCCCCTAAATAATTACCCCTTGGATCAGTTATTCTGTCAATAACCGCTGTGGATACAATTATATAATCCATTTAATTTATTCCTTTTACTGTAAAGCCTTTTGCAACTATTGCACCTTCGCTTATCATATAACCGGTACTTCCTGATTTATAGGTATCGTCATTACATTTAACTATAGCCTCATTATTTATTTTAAATACTAAAGAAGTGTTGTTAACTTCAAATTCGATATCATACCAATCGCCTTCGATATAATTGTATTTATTTTCTGCCAATACTTTAATTTCTCTTCCTTTTCTTAAAACAATTTGAGCTTTTCCATCCTTTAAAATCGCACCGTAATATCTGCGATGCCCTTTTGCTCTTGAGACTAGTCCGGTCTCTTTTGCATGTACATATTGTATTCTTGAAGAAACAGAATAGTCTTCCCAATCAATTGTACCTATAGTTAAAACACCATTATCTTCAGGGTGTGAAATTGCTAATGTTGCTAAAAAATCCGGGCCGGTGTGCCTAGTACTATTCATAAAAGCCATCATCCATTTTGTTCTTGTTACAAAAGGACTAATACCGGGAGTTAGTTCATCAGCTAAGCCCATATGGAAGTATTCGGGGGCACCTTTCCAATCCAGTTTTCTTAAAATTACTTTTCCGTCCTTACGTGTATCTGAAAGCAATTCAAGTCCTAATTTATAAATTGCACGCCCACCGGTATCGGGAGTTTTCCATTCTAAATTATTTAAGCCTTTATTCAGGGATTCGATTTTTTCGCTATAAATTGTAGCTATCTCGTCTTTTTCATTATAATAGTCTATAAAAAATCTAAAATTAATATTGTAATCCATTTCATTTTCTATAGTTGCCGTAACAGTTTGGCTGGAATATAATGCTGGGCTGGCATATACTTCATAATAGCTTGTATCAGGAGCAGCTGTTGGTGTAGGGTCTACATAAGTTTGAACTGCTACCGATGCGGATATTCCCTTCGAAACACCTTCATATTCAATTACAAGGCCCGGGTTACCTGTTGTATCCAAAGAATTATAAACCGACTTAGCTGCTTGTTCAAAGGGATGTTTAGTATGTATCATAAAGCCTTGAACACTGCCTCTTTGTTCAAAAGTATATCTTTCACTTGGTATATCCACAATTTCATCATTTAAAGCTGCAGCAGCTTTAAATATTTTTCTTGTTTCACGCACAGCATCATAAACACAGTCGCCGCCGTCGCTGCTTATAACATACATTCTATCAGCTACAGGACCCCTTAAATCGCATTGTTCATTAATAGCATCCAAGCCTAATCTAATACCATTTAAGCATCCAACATTCCCGCTATTACAATCAGTATCCCAACCACAGGATGTTGCTATGCTGATAGATTTTCTAAAATTGTCACCACCGAGTTTTAAAGCCATAATTACTGCCAAATGGTTTGTAACCATGGGGCAATTTCCTTTATATTTAGAATAGTTATGATTTTCTTCTATCCATTCTCTCACCTTTAACCAATCATTAGTTTCGTCACATTTACTAATAACTGCATCTAACAAACTATTTAATTCTTTACCATATTGATTATCACCTATATATTTTCTACATTCACTTAAAAGTGTATCAATATTTTTTTCATCAAATGCCATGGCTTCAATAGCGGCCAAATATACAGCAGCTTCAACGGCAATACCATCATGGCTTACAATGGCTGCTTCTCTGGCCATTTTTGCAGCTCGTTCCGGATTTCCGGGGTTTACCATAGCCCAGGTATCAATGAATATTTGAGAGCCAATTTGCTCGGCAATAATCATTCCGTTTTTCTCTCCGGAACCTGAAAATGGAGGTTGAATTCCTTGTTTAAGGCGGAGATAGGCACTATGTTCTGTTGATCGAGCCAAACCACCCCACCAAAGAATAGTTTTATCTTCAATTATATAGTTGAGCCAAGCTTCTCCAATTTGTTTAGCTGTTATATCTTTAGGATAGCCATTATCCTCTAATGCTCTGTAGAAAACAAATGTACCGGAAATATCATCATCGGGAACTATAAATGGAGCACCAACTTTATGAGATAAATAATAGTTTACTTCACCAAAATTTTTGTTTATGTTTTTATAAGTCCATCCTTCAATTGGCCTACCTAAATATACGCCAATAATTTTTCCTAAAACACCGGCGTAAATTTGTTCATTATATTTTTTTATACTCAAATTAAATTATCCTTTCACGGCACCAGATGCCATTCCTTCAATAAATTTTCTTTGTAGTAAAAGAAATACTACTATCATTGGAACAACCATTATTACGGCACCGGCCATAATAACATCAAAACTCCTGGAAAAAGTTCCATTTAAATTTTTAAATTTTAATGTTGCAGTAAAGTTCTTTTCACCTTGTAACAATGTTGTACTTAGCAAATATTCGTTCCAACTGAACAATCCTACTATTACCGCAACAGTAATAAGGCCGGGAGAAACAATAGGAAGCATAACATTTGTAAATACTTTAAATGTGTTACAACCGTCAATTCTAGCTGCTTCCTCCAATTCACGAGGAACCTTTAAAAAATAAGTTCTCATTAAAAATATTGGCATTGGAAGGTTCCAAGCAGCAATAACAACTCCTACCGCATATACATTGCCAATTAATTTAAGCTGTACAAATGATGAGTACAATGGAAGCATAAACATTTGTAAAGGTACAGTTGTTGCAACTAAAAAGTAAAAAGTATAAACTTTCCAAAGTTTAACTTTTCTTTCGGCTAAAACATAGCCCATACCGGCTGATGCCAACATATTTATAATTATAGCAGTTGATGTTACTTTTATACTATTTATAAAACCTTCTGAAAATCCACCGAATTCCCATGTATAAACATAGTTTTTAAAATTTAATTCTGTAGGAAAAGATAATGGGTTTGCCAATATTTGCGCATGTGTTTTAAAACTATTTATTAACACTAGAAAAAGAGGGAAAAGTGAAATAAAAGCAAATAATAATAGAAAAATAAAACCAACCACAAAAGATGACGTGTATTTTCTATTTGTTTTTATAGTACCATCTTTTTTTATTGCATTTGTCATTCTAACACCTCATTTCTACTCATAAAGTAATAGAAAACTGCGGCTATACTTCCTATAAAACCCATTACTAAAGAAACGGCGGAAGCTTTACCGAATTTGAATGCACCATATGCAAAACTATAAGCATAAGTTGATAACATTTCAGTAGCGTGTGCCGGACCTCCTGCTGTAAGCAAATAAACATAGTCAAAAGTCATAAATGAATAAATTATTATTAAAACGAACATCAATCTAACTGTAGGTGCTATATTAGGTAAATATACATATCTAAAACAATGCCAACCATTTGCGCCTTCAATTTGAGCCGCCTCTATTTGATCGATAGGTGTTTGCCTAAGTGCTGCCGTATAAATAACTGCAAGAAAGCCCCAATAATGCCATATATCAACCATTGCGACA
>JAAZPT010000417.1 GCA_012797085.1 Christensenellaceae bacterium
ATTGACGGTGATGGGAAGTATGACCGCCGCCACATGACGAGTAGAAACCTTGATTGTGGGCACTGGCCGGTCCCGGTCCAGAAGGGGTACGTGTGTGTCTTCGATCCGGATAACCCTGAATATCTGGCGAAATACGCCGCTGGGTTTGGGTGGACGACGGAACGGTATGCATCGTGCACCTATCGCTCGGGCATCGATACCGACCTGGTGATGGGGCTGCGGATCTGGCATGAGGTGTTACATTGCATTCTCGGTTCAGCCGAGCCCGATGATATGACCAGGAGCCCGGGATTTATCGAGTACCTCGTGGACCGGTACGGTGACCACGATCCGTTTGTGACCCGGTTCCGAGACGATGTTATCCAGTATGAGCACGATCCGGAGTATCAGAAAGAGTTTTATACCTACCTCATGGTGAAGCATTTCCCTGACGAGGTCGCGGGCCGGGTGCCTCCGGTGTCGCTCAAGCGCCGTATTGCGGGGCTGATCCAGATTGTTGTCGGCATGGTGAGACGCTTTATTAACTCGGCGTAGGACCCCGGTGATTACTGGTGGGGTATACCCACCCGACCCGATAAAGGGGTTAAGTTAACGCGGTTAACCCTGCACAGTCGTGAGTACCGTATCAATCAAGGACAGATCGCAACGTTGATATATGAGGAGCGATGGAGGAGATGTCATCAGATATAATACTTACCTGTCGATCGAGTGTTTCGATCTCCGATCGGGGTGGCATGGTATCGGGATCCGTGTCGCTCGCGACGATGGCAACGCTGAACACGTGCCACGCAAGTTGATCTAACTTCAGTTCGATTGTTCTCACAATCAGCTGGATTTCCTCGATCTGTTCGAGAAGGGCAAGCGCACCCCGGAGTGTGCGTTCGGAGTGGTCCTGAGACCCGGTGGCAGGTGTGCTCATTTTGGTTGGCCTATTTCCGATACTTGAATATCCCATACAACAAGATTGCCCCGCCGATCAAAAGTGCGATCGCTGGCAGGTGACTTTTTTGCGATGTGTCCGTCATGTCCGGTAAATAATCATCTGGTATGTGGGCGGGGGTGCAGGTTACACGACACATTATACAAGATGGACACCCCCCGTGTGTTCCCACGGACGCATGATGGCACTCTGTTATGATGTATCCTTCCGGTGGGGTATACAATAGATGCCCCACGCAACTTGCCTCTGCATACCCGGTGATGGAGAGTGGCAGGGTGTTTTCAACAATTTCAGTAAATCCAAAACGCTCCGGAGTGTGGATTAGCGATGACATGGTAGTTCTCTCAACTATCCTATTGTGTGTGGGCATTTATAAGTTTCTGCGACTGTTGTGAACACAAATCCTTTTATATGCGAACATACACATGATAGATTGATGACAACGAGTGTTCGGAAAGTATCCGACGAAGACGCACTCGAGATGCTCCGCCTGCATCGGCATGCTCCCAATGACGAACGGATGACACAACGGGAGATAGCAAAGATGTATGACGTGCATCCCCAGACCGTATCTCGTGCGATAAAACGAGCGGAGGGGTTGTATGCTGAGTTCGAGCGGGGTGTTGAGAGTGGAGAGATCCGTCGGCCACAGGAACTTCAGGTGTCGCGACCA
>JAAZPT010000061.1 GCA_012797085.1 Christensenellaceae bacterium
ACAAAAATTAAGGTGAATTTTCAATCCAAGCCTAACATTGCCTTTATTTGTGATCAAATGACTTGGGATAACTTTTCTCCCTTATGTAATGCAGCATATTTAACACCGGATAACTTTATAGAAACATTCAAAGAATTTAAGCCTGATTTTTTATTTTGTGAAGCTACCTGGAGAGGTATAGAAGAATTTAAAAACTGTTGGAGAACAAAAGTATATAAAAATAGAAACTTATACTTTGAAAATAGACAGGCATTATTACAAATTATAAAATATTGCAATGAAAATAATATAAAAACTGTTTTTTGGAATAAGGAAGATCCTTATTTTATAAATGAAAATAGAAATAATTTTTTTGATACAGCTTTATTATTTGATTATATTTTTACAACTGCAGAGGAATGTATCCCTTATTATAAAAATGAAGGGAAAAACAAAGTGTTTTTTTTACCCTTTAGTTTTGCGCCATGGATTTTTAATCCACTTAATAGAGCTAAAAAAAATAATAATGCCATATTCACAGGAAGTTGGTATAATTTTGCTGAGGAAAGAATAGATGATACTTGTAAACTTTTTGATTATTTACTAGATAATGGATACAATTTAAAGATATATGATAGAAACAAAAAGAGAAACAAAGATAAATCAAACTTCCCTAAAAAATATTCACAATACATAGAATCAGCAGTACCATATAGCAAAACGGGAGAGCTTTATAGAGCTAATGATATTGCAGTTAATATCAATACTATAAAATACTCAGAATCTATGTTTGCAAGGCGTGTTTTTGAAATTATGGCTTGTGCAACAGGAATTATAAGCAATGAATCAAAGGCCATGCGAATGACTTTTGGCAACAATGTCGCTTTTATTGATGATAAAAATATAATTATTCCTAATAAAGAAAGCATAAGAAGTAATCTAAAAAAAGTATTTAAAAAATATACTGTAAATGAACAATTTGACTTTTTATGTAATACAGTATTAGGAAAAACAGAAAGCTCCAATAGAATTTTTGTTTTTTGCTATTCAAACATTGAACCTAAATTTGATAAAAATAGAATAATTTTTCAAAAAATAGACTCTTCAAATCAATTGCTTGAAAATATAAAAGATATTGATTTCAAATTATCAGATTATGCTATTTTGGTGGATAATAGCAATGTTGATTTTGAATTTTTAGCTTCTCAGTTTTTGTTTATTCCACAAAATGTTGGAGTAAAAGAAACAAATGATGAGCATTATTATATTATCAAAAGCAAAGACATTAACAATGTGCTTTTTAAGGCTGATAATTTTAAACAGATAGTTTTAAATACTGATGAATTTGATGTTTATTTGGCTTAGGGGGATAGAATGAATAATGTAACCTTTGTAATTTTAACTTGGAACTCTGAAAAAGTAATAAAAAATTGTTTGGAAAGCATTTATAATCTCAAAGAAACAAATGCTCAAGTTGTTGTTATAGATAATGGTTCAAAGGATAATACGGTTAAAATTATAGAAAGTTTTATCAATCAAACAATATCAAATAAGGAGTTAGAACTTATAAAATCAAAAGAAAACCTGGGAACTACAATTACAAGGAATATGGGTATAAAAAAAGCAAAAGAAGGATATAATATTTGTATTCTTGATAGTGATACTGTTATAAACGATGATGCTATTAATTTAATGATTGATTATTTAAACAAAAACCCCAAATGCGGAATAGTAGGGCCAAGGATGAAAGACTCTAAAGGTGTAGAACAAACATCCGCAAGAAATTTTCCAACTGTTACAGAAAAGTTTTTGAAAGTAATACCATTAAAATCAATTCAAAAAATTGCCAATGATCTTCATACAATAAAAAACACTGAGGGGAAAATAATCCATGAAGCAGATTACTTAATGTCAGCCTGTTGGTTGCTTCAAAAAGGCCTTATAGATAATGTAGGCTTACTTGATGAAAACATTTTTTATGCTCCGGAAGATGCTGAATACTGTATAAGAGTATGGAAATCAGGCTATAGTGTAGTTTATAATGGCGAAGCTAATATTATTCATGAGTGGCAAAGAATATCAAAACAAAAATTCTTTAGCAAAATGAACAAAGTACACTTGCAAGGCCTATATTATATGTTTAAAAAACACAATTATTGGTTTTCAACAAAAAGATTAAAAAATAAATTTTAAAAACAAAAGCCTTACTTATAGTAAGGCTTAATTTTTACAAATTACTAATATCTAATCCTTTTTTACCTATTAAAATTTCTCTCAACTTAGTTTTTATTCTTTTAATTCCATTAGGTACATCACTTTCAATATTTATTGGTATAACTGGATCATGTACTGAAAGCCTTAATAAAAACCATGCACTTTTTTCAATACCATCAAAATCAAAATAAACTCTTATTCCTTCGTGGTTGTCATCAGCAATATGCCAATCACTTTTTTCGTTTG
>JAAZPT010000407.1 GCA_012797085.1 Christensenellaceae bacterium
AGGAATACATTATCCACTGCTAAAAGAGCTTTATACTGCCTTGTTAGTGCATTATCCGGTTGAATTAAAATATTTTTAAAATCATCAACACTTAAACTTTTCAATGTAACACGCACAGGAAAACGCCCCTGTAATTCAGGTATAAGGTCGCTTACTTTAGCAACATGGAAAGCTCCTGCAGCAATAAAAAGTATAAAGTCTGTTCTAACGGGACCATATTTTGTATTTACTGTTGAGCCTTCAACTATAGGTAGAATATCCCTTTGAACACCTTCTCGGCTTACATCGGGGCCACCACTATTTGAAGAATGCCCTGCAATTTTGTCAATTTCATCTATAAATATTATTCCATTTTGTTCTGTGCGTCTAACCGCCTCTTCTTTAACGGCATCTTGGTCAATAAGCTTTGAAGACTCTTCCTGTATTAGTATTTTACGAGCTTCAGATACTTTCATCCTTCTAATTTTAGTTTGTTTGGGCATCATATTGCCCATCATATCTCCAATACTTATTGAATTGCCTCCAAGCTCAATTTGCGGTGAAGATTCTTCAACTTCTATTTCAATTTCTCTATTTTCAAGTTCCCCTTGAAGTAGTTGTCTTTTTACTTCCTCACGGCTGGCAAAACTTTTATCCAATTGTTCGGTATGCTCAGCTTCCGGTTTTTTGCCCATAAGTATTTCAAAAGGGTTTGTATGTTTTTTAGGGGGTGAAACTATAAGTGAAGCAAGCCTGTCTTCTGCTAAAACTTCAGCCCTGGCTTTAACCTTCTCGGAATATTCTTCTTTAACAAGGCGAACCGCATTTTCTACAAGGTCTCGTATAATGCTTTCAACGTCCCTGCCAACATAGCCAACTTCTGTAAATTTAGTAGCCTCTACCTTAATAAAGGGTGCATCAACCAGTTTTGCCAGCCTTCTTGCTATTTCTGTTTTACCAACTCCGGTAGGGCCTATCATCATAATGTTTTTTGGAATAACTTCCTCACGCAATTCATCATCTAACATAGACCTTCTGTAACGATTACGTAGCGCAACGGCAACAGACCTTTTAGCCTCATCTTGCCCTATAATATATCTATCAAGTTCACGAACTATTTCTGATGGTGTTAGTGCTTTCATATAGTTCTCCTTCATACCTTTTCAACTATAATATTGTCATTTGTATAAACACAAATTGATGCTGCAATTTCTAATGCCTTGCGTGCAATTTGTTCAGCAGAAAGATCTGTGTTTTTTAATAAAGCCCTGGCTGCTGCCATAGCATAGTTCCCCCCCGACCCTATACAAGCAATGCCGTCATCAGGATCTATTACCTCACCGGTACCGCTTAAAATAAGCAAAGAGTCTTTATCCGCAACTATAAGCATAGACTCTAACTTGCGCATAACTCTATCCGATCTCCAATCTTGTGCTAAATTTACAGCAGCACGCTCAAGATTTCCATTACATTGATTTAATTTTTCTTCAAAGCGATCACAAAGGGTAAATGCATCGGCAACAGAGCCCGCAAAACCAGCTACTACTTTGTTATGATATAACCTTCTAACTTTTTTTGCTGTTGATTTAAATATTGTTTTTTCACCCATAGTAACTTGCCCGTCGCCTGCAATAGCTGTTTCACCGTTACGCCTTACAGCACATATAGTTGTACCCAATAAACTCATAATTTTACTCCTTAATAATTTCCTGTATCCATAACAAAATGTCATTAATCACTTCTGAATCTACGTTTGCAGGAACAGTATACTCCTCAATAGTTCTTTCAAAAGCTAAATCACCTTTATATTCCATCATCATATGGTTAAGCATAGGATATTTTTTATATTTAACATTTTCTTTATTAAATAATACTTTTTTCCAAGAATTATAACCAATTTCATTGTTTATTTGAAAATCTCTACCGCCTTGAAGTATAAGCATAGGAGCTGTTAATTCACTTGCAATTTTACCCATATTAAGCTTTTGCATATCATAAAAATAATACATAGGCTTACCAAATACTTGCAACTTTTTTGCTTCATTTTCTGTAATTGTGCTTATTCTATCAGCTTTTTCTATTTCAGGCAATTTTTCATTTATTGCTTGACTTAACTCTTGACCTTGAAGTTTATTTAACAATGATAAATTTTGTGTTTTTATAATTTCAAGCATATTTATTGGTGTGCCGGATATTGCAATTATTCCGGCATATGGTGTAGTAACTGTTTGGGCAATATAAGGGCTGATACTGGCTCCTAAATCATGGCCCAGTAAGAATATTTTGTTTGAATCAACTTCTTCAAAGCCTTTAATTGCCTCTGTTGCAAAAAGAGCATCTTCAACTAAATCCTCATTTATTGTAAAGCTTTCAAAATATTCCGGGGTACAAAGTTCATAATTGACAAGAGTTCTTTTATCAAAACGAATGCTCGCTACACCATTTAAAGCAAGAGCCTCCGCAATATCCTTCATTGGTTTAACCGCTTGAAATGTAGCATCCCTATCCAAATCTCCCGAGCCTTGAACTAAAACAACCCCCGGAGCTTTAGTTTTTAAACCCTCAGGGATTAGTACCGTTGCCTCTACTTCCCAAGGAGC
>JAAZPT010000408.1 GCA_012797085.1 Christensenellaceae bacterium
CAGAAGTTATTTTCATGCATCCTCGGGTCATTCTACAAAAGTCAAAGCGATGGTAGCAAAAATTGATGACTTTGAAACCATATTATGTAATAGTAATTATGAGGCATTAATTCTTGAATGTAATTTAATTAAAGAGAATAGACCTTTTTATAATATATTATTAAAAGATGATAAACATTATCCTTTTTTAAAAATAAATACCAAAGAAAAGTTTCCAAAATTAAAAATCACCAGAAAAAAAGACAATGATGATTCTGAATATTTTGGACCATACATAGGCACAAATGCAATAAAACAAGTTACTAATGAACTTGCAAAAGTTTTTCCATTAAGAAATTGTAACATGAAGTTTCCTACAAAATTAAAACATAGACCATGTATGCGATATGAAATTGGATTATGTCTTGCACCATGTGCAAATTTATGCACTGAAGAAGAATACGATTTAATTGTAAAAGAAACAATAAGTTTTTTAAAGGGCAATACAGATAAGATAAAAAACAACTTAAACAACCAAATGTTATACTATTCTAAAAACTTAGACTTTGAGAAAGCTGCTGAATATAGAGATAAACTGTTTTCATTAAATAAGCTTATGGATAAACAATCTGCTATACAGAAAAGAAATATTACTCAAGACATTTGGGCAGTTGCAAATAACAAAAAAGATGCTCTTATTTACTTAGTAAATGTAAGAGATGGAAAAATTATTAATAATGACTCTTTCTTTTTACCTGATGATGGTGATGAAACACCAACTACAATATTATCTTCTTTTTTACCACAATATTATCAAAATATTGGGTTTGTACCAAGAGAAATACTATTATCGAACAATACAGACGATAATGAATCAATGGAAAAAATGCTTAGAGAAATCGAAGGAAAAGCTGTATCTTTGTTAGTTCCTCAAAGAGGGAAGAAAAAATCAATTGTTGACATATCAATTAAAAATGCTATTGAAGCTTTAACTAAAAAAGATTTATATAATAAATTACAATACAAAAAAACAATTGGTAGCCTTGAATCTTTAAGTAGAATATTAGGATTGAACAAAATTCCCCGCCGTATAGAAGGGTATGATATTTCTAATACACAAGGTACCTTTTCAGTAGCATCAATGGTGGTTTTTATTGACGGAAAGCCAGCTAAAAAAGCATACAGAAAGTTTAAAATAAAAACTGTTATCGGTTCAAATGATTTTGCTTCAATGAATGAGGTATTAACCCGAAGGTTTACTAGAGCATTAAATGAAATAACTGAACGAAATGAAAAAAATGAGCCTTTAGAAGAAGGTTCATTCTCCGACTTACCAGATCTTATTTTAATTGATGGAGGTAAGCAACAATTAGAATTTGCAAATTCTGCTATTAAAAATTTAGGTTTTAATATAAACATATTTGGTTTAGCAAAAAAGAACGAAGAAGTTTTTTTATTAAATAGAGAAAACCCAATAATTATTGATAAACACGATCCGGCTTTACATCTAATTCAAAGAATAAGAGATGAATCTCATAGATTTGCAATTACTTATCACAGAACAATAAGAGATAAGTCACTAATTAAAAGTGAATTATTAAATATTCCAAGTGTTGGTTTAAAAACTCAAAATTTACTATTTAAGAATTTTAAATCTTTAAATGGAGTTAAAAATGCAACAATTAATGAACTTCAAAATATAAAAGGAATAAGTAAAAAACAAGCTCAAAACATATATAATTGGTTTAATAACGAAAGTGAGTAAACATGTTTAAAATCAAAACAGAAAAGTTAATTTTTTTTACAACAATTATAATTTTGTTAATAACAATAATACCCTTATTAAACTATAGCAACTATATTCATCCTTATACTGATGAATATGCTTTTTCTGCAATTCCACACAACGTTTGGAAAAATAGTGGTTCTATTCTTGAAGTAATAAAAGCATCGGCAAAACAAACAATAACAAATTATTATTCTTGGCAAGGATCTTTTTCTGCTGTTTTTTTGTTTGGATTAAACCCATTAAGTTTTTCATATGAAAGCTATAAAATAGTTGGATACTTTTTGATTTTGTCTTTTACATTTTCATTTTTATTTTTTATGTTTAATTTGTTAAATAAAGTTTTTAATATTGAAAAAATAACTTCAGCTTCCGTAGCAAATATTGTTATTATATTAATAACAGCAACTCTGCCGGAAATTGGAGAGCACTTTTATTATTATATCAGTGGTATATATTATAATTTTTTTATTTCCTTAGCATTTATAGCCTTTGGTTTCCTGATAATTTTTTTAACTAATAATCAAAAACAATTTTTTATTTATAAAATTTTAATTATTTTTCTGTTTGCTTTTATTTCAGGAGGGAATTATCCTGTAGTTTTAATTAGTTTATGTATTTTAACTTTGATTTTTATTAGTTGTATAATAAATAATCGAAAAGAAACTTATTTGGTAATTAGTCTTTCTTTGTTGTTATTATTGATTGGTTTTATTATAAGTATAATTGCTCCCGGGAATTCAGCAAGACAGGAACTTCAATTAAACTCCCCCATGAATCCATTTCTTGCTATAATAAAATCAATTATATATTGTGCTTATTTGTGGTTAAAATATTTACCTTTA
>JAAZPT010000409.1 GCA_012797085.1 Christensenellaceae bacterium
CAAGGGTCATCATTTTAATATAACGATCAAGCTCAGTTAAAAATTCTTGGGAGCTTATATTTTTGTCAAAATACCTTTGTAGCAATACGTTAATTTGTTCGGATGTGTAGTCAAATACGTTTGATGTTATAACAACAAAGGTATCTGCCATTTCATTATAGAGTTTAATTTCCTCTTCTGATAGGTCATACATGTTGTTTTGATACCACTCAAGGTCCTTCTCTAAATATCCAAGTTCTTCCTCAAGCAATTTTTGCTTTTTGCCGCCTTCGGCTTTATCCTTTTCAATTTCTGCCTTGAGTTCTTCAATGCGTCTTTCCGCTCTTTCTACTCCCTTATCATAATCGCTATATTTAACTGGATCGTTAACATCGGTATATAGCAATGTTTGATTTTTTTGCCCCAGGTTTTCAAGAACATATTCCACAAAGGCCATGGCATTATCTTTGTTTGTAGACAGTTCGTTTACAGCAACGGCGGTCATGCTTGCCATGTTGATAGGCTCTGAATTTTCATCAATTTTCAGGGTAAATGGTATGTAGCCCCTTGTTAAGTCTATAAGCCCTTCTGTTTCACTAAACATGGCCTTCTTTTCTGAATATTCATACTCAGTATTTTCTTTAGGGTCATAAAAACCGTAAAAATCTGTTGCTTCTAATTTTGCAAAAAGTTCTTGTATGTTAGGAGTGTTATAGTTTGGTGTTTCACCGTTTTTAATGGATGTAAGGTTTACTGTGTTGAGTATTCTGGTAGTAAGTTGCCAAAACATGTTATAAAATTGCATGCTGGTAACAAACTCATAATCCTTATACTCTACTGAAAACTCATTTTGCCATCTTTCTATCATGTCTATAAATTGACTATAGGTTTGGGGAACATCGGCCTCGGTCAGGCCCATATCCTTAAAGGCTTCCTCGTTGTAAGCATACCTGTTTATCGGTGCCATACTTCCATAATTATACATGTTAAAGGGCAACAGGTAAACCTCTCCGTCAAATTTAACCGCCTTTTGAATATAGGGGTACATTCTATCAACTGCAGCATTAATCTTTTCCGATGAGCTTAGGGAGTGCA
Organism: Christensenellaceae bacterium; assembly: GCA_012797085.1. GTDB lineage: Bacteria > Bacillota > Clostridia > Christensenellales > Aristaeellaceae > JAAZPT01. Next base: position 1,075 of record JAAZPT010000409.1, read on the forward strand.
GGTATTCATGCTTATACAATGTTTCCAAATTGGTATAGGATTCAAAGAAGTAAACATCGGCTGCATCGGCAGATTTCATGGAGTTGGCGGCGGTATTAACATCGCTCATGTATCCGCTTACCCTTATAGCAGGGTTTGTGGGGTTAAGCTCATTATATTTTTTGATTATGCGCATATCTTCAAGGCCCATAACTTTAATAAACTGCTCCGGCAATTTTTGCCCTGTGAACTTTATACTTTTAAGTTCGTTAGTATCAAAATAGTAAAATGTTTCCGCATCTAAAAAATTTCTGCCTGTATATTCCGGTACGTTTACAAAGGCAACTTTTTCCATTTGAGCATTTGCATCTATTGTGTAGGCAAAGTTTTGATCAAACACATAAAACTTGTCATTAAATTTATTATAGTTTACATTTGCTATATTTGACCCTGTTTCAGGTATCGTTGCAAATGTTTTAAATTCCTCACCTTCAATATATCTAATTTCTTTGTTAGCTTCCTCATAGCCTATAAAATAAACCATATCATTTTTATATGCCTTTAGTTCTTGCAAATAGGTGTTTTCCGGAATTGGAATATCTATTATCTGCATATCGCTTTTATTTATGCGAGCTAACTTTTCTATACCGGCATCAGGATCATAATAGCTTACATATATATAATTATCCGTAAGCGCCATTTGATTGGGATAGGTTTTTTCCTTTTCAAATCCTGCCTTTGTAAGGTCGTACTTGGGTATTAATGTGGCCTTTTGCCCTTCAATTTCAACCTTGCAAAAACTTAAATCATTATATTTAAAGGTTAAAATTTCATCATTATCAATATAAAAATCATAACCCACCCATTCATCTGCACCTTCATCTTCAATAATGGCAATAGGCATAAACTCCTTTTTGGCTTCATCATACTGCACAATATACTTGTTTTTTGCAGAATAAATATTTCCATCTTTTACTACAAAGTTATTAAGGTACCAATCCTCAAATTTTGCCGGTATAGCAATAGCTTCTTCAGCAAAAACAACTGATAATTGGGATATTAACATAAACATTGCAAGTAATATACTCATTGGTTTTTTCATAAAAATTCCTCCTCGGTTTATTACATTTCATATAATATGAATTTGGCGGTTTATATACCTTCCAAGCTCATCATTTTAACAAAGCGGTCAAGCTCTGATAAAAAGTTTTGTACATCTATTTGTTTTTGAATGTAGCGCATAAATAAGGCTTGCATTTGTTCCGAGCTGAAATCGAATATAGCATCTGTACTAATATAGGCGGTATCCAAATTTTGAATATAGTAGTCGATTTCTTCCTGAGTTATTATAAAGGATGACTGGGTTTCCCATTCCAATGCACGTTCAAAATAAGTAAGGGATTCTTCCAAAGCCTTTACATTTTTTCCACCCTGCAATTTATCAGCCTCAATTTCGGCATTCATTTCTTCGATATTTTTTTGTAATCTGCTTATTTCCTTCAAGGCATGTTTGTTTTCCACAGGTATTGCCTTATCACTAAACATTACAGTTTCAGTACCTTCGCCGTAAATTGATACGGGGTTCTTTTCCATAAACTCAACGAATTTTAAAGCGTTTTCCAGGTTGGGTGAAAGGCTGTTAACAGCAAGCAAGCTTAAATTTGCCGCATTAATAATTTCATAATCATCATCAAGCTTTAAAGGCATATCTGTATAACCCTTAGGTATATTGATATTGTTTTCCCTTAATTTAAACAGGAATTTTTGATCCATATCACCCATAAAATCAAAGCTACCATAATTATCCATTTCAATGCTCATATCCATAAAACCGTAAAAATCGGTATTATTAAGCTGTTCAAAAAGCTTTACCATCAATGGTGTATTATACTCCGGAATCTCACCGCGTTTAAAATAATGGTAGGCATTTTCACTTAATATCCTTGACATAAGCATAATTCGCATATCCGTATACTCCATAGAGTCGCTAAACTTTATATCGGGATAATCTACGCTTATTTCGTTTTGATACCTGTCTATAAAATCCATAAACTGGGCATAGGTTTTTGGCACATCTTCCTCTGTTAAACCCACTTCTTCAAAAATTTCTTTGCTATAGGCATAGTTTGACAAATTACTA
>JAAZPT010000410.1 GCA_012797085.1 Christensenellaceae bacterium
AATCAACAATTGCTTGAACAACCTCATAAAGGTACTGCATATTACGCTGATCCGGAGTTATTATTTTTTCCCAATCCCATTGGTCAACATATATGGAGTGAAGGTTATCAAGGCTTTCATCACGCCTAATAGCATTCATATTTGTATAGAGACCTTTGCCCACATTAAAATCGTATTTATGCAACACCATGCGTTTCCATTTAGCAAGGGATTGTATAACTTCTACATTAATTTGAGCAGCAGGAACATCAAAGCTTACCGGCCTTTCCACACCGGTTAAGTTATCATTTAACCCTGTTGAAGGATCAACAAAAAGGGGCGCCGATACTCTTTTTAAATTGAGTCGCTTTTCTATACCACCTTCAAAGCTCCGTTTTATAACAGTTATTGCCCTTTGCGTTTCATAAAGGTCCAATTTTGCTTTGTAACCTTCCGGAATGAAAACCTTGTTCATTAACTTGCCTCCATAAATATAAATACAAGCAAGAGTATATGTTTAATTTTTGACGTTGTCAAGCTTTTAGGTTGTTTGAGAGTATTTAAATTGTTTTATAATCAATCAAAAGGTGAATGTTTTAAAAAAATTAAATACAGTAGAAAATATTTTTAATTCTACTAATATAAGTTTTAAAATATAAAAAGCTTAGTTAGTTTACTAAAGCCCACTGTGACTTAACCAATCAAACATCCATAACTTTTCTATTTTTATTTCAAATTAAAAGCCAGTGTATTACAAGCTTTTCTATTAATTTTCCCATACAAAAACCCTGCCAATATCTTGGTAGGGTTATATTAACACCTATATATTCTAAAGTTCCCCTTTTTTCTTCTTCAGTCAATTCGGGCTGCCCATATTGCTTACGGGACTCTTCAAGTGTTTTTAAAATGCTTTTATTAATCTCTTTTATCTCGGCTATAATCTCTTCTCTTGTTCTATTGGGGTCGATTTTATTTTATACTCGTAGGCATCAAATTCACCGTGACCTTCCTTTTTAGAAAGTACTCTAAATTCGTATCCCATTATGCTATCTCCTAGTATACTTAGTTTGAAGTTTAGCAGATTTTTTGCAGCTTTGTCAAGGATTTTAGGGGCTTCCCCATAAGGTATAAAAGCCCCGAACAGAATCTAAACAGATTGACAAAACTCCACATAATTGCATAAAAACATTCCTATCAATTGCTGAAATGTTTTTTAACGCACAAAAAACCCAAGCTAATTAGCTTGGATTTTTATATTGTTTACTAAAACAAATTATTTTTTAATGGTGGAATAGCCTTATACCCGTAAAAGCCATAACCATATCATATTTATTACAAGCCTCTATAACTAAATCATCCCTTATAGAACCACCCGGTTGGGCAATATACTTTACACCACTTTGCTTTGCCCTATCTATATTATCACTAAAGGGGAAAAACGCATCACTTCCAAGGGCCACATCTGTTAATTTTGCCATCCACTCTTCATGCTCTTTAACTGTTAAAAAAACAGGTTTTTCTTTAAAAAGACTTTCCCATTTACCATCCTTTAATAAAGTTTCAGCATTAGGTGAAAGAAAGCTGTCTATAGCATTGTCTCTTTCGGCACGCTTAATGTCGTCAACGAAGTTTAAGGCTAAAACCCTTGGGTGTTGCCGCATATGCCATAAATCGGATTTACCGCCTGCAAGGCGAGTGCAGTGAACACGGCTTTGTTGCCCTGCCCCATTGCCTATAACCTGCCCGTCTTTAACAAAACAAACCGAGTTTGATTGGGTGTATTTAAGAGTAATAAGTGCCAAAATCAAATCGTTTTTAGCACTTTGGCTTAAGTTTTTGTTGTTTGTTACTATGTTGTTTAACACACTTTCATTAATAAGGCTGTCATTATAACGCTGTGCCATAGTAATACCAAAAACATCACGAGTTTCTTCTTTTACAGGTTGATAATCAGGATCTATTTGTATTACAGAATAGGCGCCTTTTCGTTTTTCTTTTAAAATTTGTAAGGCTTCAGGGCTAAAATCCGGAGCAATAATACCATCACTAACTTCTCGAAAAATAATTTTAGCAGTAGTTTCATCACAAGTATCACTAAGGGCGATCCAATCACCATAGGAGCAAAGCCTATCCGCACCACGTGCCCTGGCATATGCTGATGCAATAGGCGACTCATCTATACCATCAATATCATCAACAAAATAAGCTTTTTTTAGTTGCGATGATAACTTTATACCTAAAGCCGCCCCTGCCGGACTAACATGCTTAAATGACGCAGCTGCTGCTAAACCCGTTGCTTGTTTCAATGCTTTAACAAGTTGCCAAGAATTAAGGGCATCAAGAAAATTAATATATCCCGGTTTACCATTTAATACTTTAATGGGTAAATCGCTGCCGTCTCGCATATAAATGCTTGCAGGGTTTTGATTGGGGTTGCAACCATACTTTAAAATAATTTCTTTCATAATGCCTCCTGTTTGTTATGCCTGTTTATAATTATAATACCTTGCTTTGAATAGGCATAAAGGGAAATTTTATTATCCATATTTAGACTATCCCAAACATTTTTTACAAAGCTATTAAAATCATCAGAAACTTCTAATAAACAAGGCTCACCATAGAAAGATGTTAATATTTCTCCATCTTCCTCATAAGTATGTATAAAATGTGCTGTACCGGGGTTTGCTTTATAATTGAAATATTGTCTTGTACATAAATCGCTATCATATTTTTGTTTTTTTAATATTGAAAGGCTATAGTCGCCATTTTCTAAATTTAAAAGTGCACTAATACGCGGAGTAAAATGAGGAGCATCCGGTTCATAAAACCTTCTTTGAAGGGCATCTTCAAAGGATTTACCCTTTGATAAAAAATCATAAATAGTATCGGTTTGATCACCATTTGTAATAATTAATGTATTTTCAATTTTCCTTACAGGGTAATACACAATTAAAGAAGGATCTTTAAGCTTACTAATATCATATGGCTCAATACGTATATTGTTTTCCTCTTGCAAAAATACCCTATTACGGCTATTCTCGCTTCTACCCATTATAAAGTACATGGCCATAGGTGAACCGTCTTTTAGGGTACCAACAACTATACCACGACCGGGATAATTATTATTAATTAGTATATTACAAAGCTCATATGCCTTATTTGTATACATATTTTGCTCCTTTATTTGACAATTTGTATTATTATGAACATTAATAATTTTTATATATTAATAAAAACATTATATTTAAAACGATATATATAAGCAAGGTTATTAAATATAAAAATGCGAGTTTCATACACCCTTATGGATATTAAAAACTCGCACTATAAAACAAAAATCTTAAAATTAAAAAAACATCACTTAAACAAATTACATTTTTACAGTATTTTATTCAAAAAGTTTTTAGTTCTTTCAACTTGAGGGTTATTAAAAATATCATAGGGTTTTCCCTCTTCAACAACAAGGCCTTCATCCATAAACAGTACTCTATCGGCAACTTCCTTTGCAAAACCCATTTCATGGGTAACAATAATCATTGTCATTCCCTCTACTGCAAGAGATTTTATAACATCAAGCACTTCGCCGACCATTTCCGGGTCAAGAGCCGATGTGGGCTCATCAAAAAGCATAACTGCCGGATTCATCGCTAAAGCTCTAATAATAGCTATACGTTGTTGCTGCCCTCCTGAGAGTTGGCGCGGGTAAGCATTGATTTTATCAATAAGGCCAACCCTTTTAAGCAGTTCTTCCGCCTTAGCATTAGCCTCATCTTTGTTCATTAACTTAAGTGTTTTTGGAGCAAGAGTAATATTCTCCAAAACAGTTTTATGGGGAAATAAATTAAACTGTTGAAACACCATGCCCATTTTTTGACGAACCTTATTAATATCACATTTGGCTGATGTAATATCTTCGCCTTCAAATATAATTTGACCCGATGTGGGTTGTTCCAAAAGGTTAATACACCTTAAAAATGTGCTTTTTCCGCTGCCTGAAGGGCCAATTATTGCGACTTTTTCTCCCTTTTTAACATGTTGATTTACACCTTTTAACACGTGTAAATTATTAAAATATTTTTCAAGATTTTTAGTGTAAATCACTTGCGCTTAACCTCTTTTCCAATTTACTAATTAATTTGGTTAATGTTAATGTACAAACTAAATATAACAAACCCGATATAATATAGGGCGTAAAGGCCGAGTAGGTACGCGAACGTATATAGTCACCGGCTTTAGTAAGCTCTGTAAGTGCAATATAAGATAAAATAGAAGTTTCTTTAATCAGGGCAATAAACTCATTACCCATAGCTGGCAATGCAGATTTTAAAGCCTGGGGAATAATTATTTTATTTAATGTTTGTATTGCAGATAAGCCTAAGGATCTTCCTGCCTCTTTTTGACCATGAGGAACAGATATTAATCCACCACGAATAATTTCTGCAACGTATGCAGCACTATTTAAACCACAAGCAATAACACCTATAACTATTTTATCCACCCTAACAGTACCAAAAATTCCAAAGTTTATTATCAAAACTTGCAATAGCAATGGTGTACCACGGTAAAGCTGAATATAAAAACCTGCAAACTTTGATAATAACTTTAAAATGCTTATACCAATATACTTAAAAAAATTAACAAGTGCTGAATTTGTTTTTCTATACTTAATATCTTTAACTTCCGGTAGCCTTAATAGTGCAAGTATTAAGCCTAAAACAACACCAAATATTATAGAAAAAAATGATACTTTTATGGTTACGCTTAAACCATTTAAGTATTGAAGCCACCTATCATCTTTTATAAGGTTTGAATATATTTCTTTATAAATAGTTTGCCAAAAGTTTAATGTGTTACTTTGCACTGCCGGCTCTATTTGAAGCCACAATTTATCAAAATAAGAAATTGCTTGTGTGGGCATATACCGTTCTCCTTAAAAAAATAAAGGTAGCCTTTCGGCTACCTAAGACAAAATTTAATTACCGAAGTATTTTGTATTTAACTCATCAAAAAATCCATTTTCCTTCATTGTTGCTAAAGCTGCATTTATTTTATCCAAAAGGTCAAGATTTGCTTTGTTAACTGCTATACCATACCAATCTGCCGCAAGTTCCATATCGGAAATTTGTAATTTTGGATCATTAAGTTCGGATAATATTGCTAAGCCAACGGGTTTATCTACTATAACAGCATCAATTTTGCTGCCTTGAAGGTCTTTAACTGCTTCAATAAAGCTTTTATATGTTGCAACATTATCTTTACCTGTAATTTCTTCAGCCTTAAAGTCACTTGTTGTTCCAAGTTGAACACCTATTACTTTACCAACAAGGTCTGCTTCTGATTTTATTGTAGAATCTGTTTTTACAATAAGAGCTAAACCTGCATCAATATAACCCTCTGAGAAGTTAACGTTTAGTTTACGTTCTTCTGTAATGCTTATACCGGAAAGGCCAATTGTTGTTGGGTTTGTTATAACTGCCGGTATAACTGCATCAAAGGCTATAGCCTCATATTCAACTGTAAGACCTGCTAATTCGGCAATTTCATTCATTACATCAATATCATAGCCTACAATTGAACCATCAGAGTCTATAAATTCAAAGGGCGGATACTCCGGGTTTGTAACTACTAATATACTTTCTTCACCAATGACAAGAGCCATGGAACCAACTAATAATACTAAACTTAAAATTAATGCTAACAATTTTTTCATTGTTTAATCCTCCATAAAAATTAGAATAATATTATATTAATGCATAAATATTCATTTGTCAAGTATATTTTTGCATCATAAAATGTTTTTACGCAGTATTTATGTATATTACTTGTATAGTTGTTGCTTTAAAAGTATTATGCTAAAATATAGCAAATTGTTGGAGGTATGTACATGAAAAAAATTTTATCTTTTTTATTTATTATTTTAATCAGTTTTAGCAACATAGCCTATGCTAAGGAATTTGTTGCAACAAGCGAATATGATGCTTACAACAAAGCCTTGGTATACTTAGGTGAAGTTGCTTACGGAAATGAGTTTGTTAAAGCCGAAGATAAGCTTAGGCGTTTTGAAAAACCGATAAATATATTTTTACAGGGTAAACTTACAAAAGAGGATGAGGCTTTTGCTAAACAGTTTGTTGCAGATTTAAATAGAAAAGTGCCAAGAATGCCTTTAGTTAGTTTTACTAAAAAGGATAAAGCTAATGTTATTGTTAGCTATGTGCCACTGAAGGATATGAAAAAATATTCTCCTTACTACGTTGAAAACAATTGGGGCTTTGCATCCTATTGGTGGAACAACAAAAGCGAAATTACAAAAATAGAAATTGCCATTGCTATTGATGTAACAAACCAAAAGGAACGTAACCATTTATTTATGGAAGAGATATTAAATTCATTTGCCTGCCCCAATGATTCTTATACA
>JAAZPT010000411.1 GCA_012797085.1 Christensenellaceae bacterium
AAATATTTAAAAGTACAAGCAAAAGCCTGTACTTCAGTAAAAAAGACCCCAATATATTAAAAAAGCCCCTATTGCTAGGGACTTATTAAATTTTTTATTAACGATTAAGCAATGTAACTTCTGTTTCCTTATCGAAGAAGTGTAGATGGTTAACGTCAAAACCAACCTTGATGGTATCGCCGGCTCTGCTTTTTGTACGTGGGTTAACACGGGCGATAATATTGCCTTCTTTGCCGGATGTGGATAGGTATAGATATGTTTCCGAACCCATCATTTCTGTTACTTCAACTTCAACTTCAATAACTTCATCGGGAGCATTAGCCAAGAAAGCTTCTTCATCGTGGATGTTTTCAGGACGGATACCCATAATAACTTCTTTGCCGATAGCATCTTCATCTTTGAATTTGCCTAATTTACCTGCGGGGATGAGTATCTTGTTGTTGCCGAATTTAGCCCAAACCTGGCCGTCTTCACGAACAAGTTTAACATTGAAGAAGTTCATTTGAGGGCTGCCTATAAAGCCTGCTACGAATGCGTTGATAGGATAGTCGTATAGGTTTTGAGGTGTATCAACCTGTTGCATGAAACCGTCTTTCATAACAACGATACGTGTACCCATTGTCATAGCTTCCGTTTGGTCGTGGGTAACATAGATAAATGTTGTTTGTAAACGATGGTGAAGCTTTGTAATTTCTGTACGCATCGCAACACGCAATTTAGCGTCCAAGTTGGAAAGAGGCTCGTCCATTAGGAAAACCTTCGGCTCACGAACGATAGCACGGCCCAGAGCAACACGTTGCCTTTGACCACCGGAAAGAGCCTTCGGTTTACGTTGTAACAGGTGGCTTATGTCAAGAATTTTAGCAGCTTCTTCAACTCTGCGGTTAATTTCTTCCTTGGGTGTTTTGCGGAGTTTTAAACCGAAAGCCATGTTGTCGTATACTGTCATATGAGGATACAAAGCGTAGTTTTGGAAAACCATTGCAATATCCCTGTCCTTAGGAGCAACGTCGTTCATAAGGCGGTCGCCGATATAAAGTTCGCCCTTGCTTATTTCTTCAAGGCCTGCAACCATACGCAATGTTGTAGATTTACCGCAACCTGAAGGGCCAACGAATACTATAAATTCTTTATCCTCAATTTCTAAACAGAAATCCGTAACTGCTGTTACATTACCGGGATATACTTTGTACATATTTCTTAGTGATAAACTTGCCATATATATAGCCTCCTTATTAAATTATGATACTTTTGTACCAACTATAAGCTATTATATAGCATTGTTATCAAAAAATAAATTGATTAAATAAACAAATATTGTTTGATATGTTTGTTAAAAATGTACATATTGCACAAAATTAACACAAGTGCTTATTTGTCCAAAACTTGATTATGCAAAGTTCTTATTGATGTAAGCTTGTCGCTTAAGGCATTTTCAAGCTGGCTTAATACCGTATCGATGTTTTCGTACATGTCATCATACAGGTTGTTTATCTCCGCTTGAGCCTTTTCAAGCTCGTCCTTTGCCTTTGCCTGAGCCTGTACCAATATTTCGCTTTCGCTTACAAGCTTTTCAGCCTCAATATTGGCATTTTCAATAATTTCGTTTGCCTGGTTTTCGGCATTTTCTATGGTGTTTTGAGCCTCATCTATGGCGCTTGTCAATCTTTGCTCCGCTTCCATTCTCATGGAATCGGCTGCCTCTTGAGCCTGTTTTTTAGTTATTGCGGCATTGTTTTGTGCATCCTGCACGGTTTGCAATGCCGTTGCATTAGCTGTGGATAGTTGATGCTCCACCTTTTGGTTTGTGGTTTCGATTAGTGTTCTTGCAGTAGTTTCAGCGCGTTCCTTTGTTTCGTCCGCCCAATCTTGAGCACCCTTTACAATTTCCTGCTCTTTTTCAATAATTTTGTTGGCTTCCTCTATAGACGACGGCAGCATTTGTATAATTTCGTCCAACAAAACGCTTATGTCCTTGGTGTTTACAATTCTGTTTTCGGAAAACGGAATCTTTTTGCTTGCGCTTAGCAAATCGTCTATACCTGTTATTTTAGCAATAATATTTTCGTACATAATTTACCTCCAATAATTTTTTTATATTTATTTGTATTGTTGTTTTATATCCTCAACAATACATTCCGGCACAAAATAGGAAAAATCGCCCTTAAAATAAGCAAGCTCCCTTACCATGCTGCTACTTATATAGGAGTATTTGGGCAATGTGGATAAAAACAGGGTTTCAATATCAGGTGCAATCTGTAAATTTATGTGGGACATTTGAAACTCAGCCTCAAAGTCGCTTACAGCCCTTAAACCCCTAATAATAACATTGCTTTTTACTTTTCTAACATAATCAACAAGCAAGCCGTCAAACACTTCAATAACTATGTTATCCAAATGTTTACAGGATTTTTGTATCATTTCAACACGTTTTTCTGTTGGAAATGCACCTTTTTTTTGTGTGTTGTTCAATATGGCAACATATACCTTATCAAATATTTTAGCACTTCTTGTAATAATATCCAAGTGCCCGTATGTTATAGGGTCAAAGCTGCCGGGGTATACGCAACTGTTATTCATTTACCGGCCTCCTTTTGTAAAAATGTATTCTGGTTATACCGTAATCCCTTGAGTCTATATGGCTAAAACCATCATATTCAGCAACATCAAGGCTTTTTTCCTGTTCAAGTACAACAAGGGCATCATCATTTATTAAATTTAGCTTGTTAAATGTTTCAAATATATTTGAGTATTTTTTAAAGTCATAGGGCGGGTCTAAAAACACCAAATCAAATTTTATGTTTTTGTCGGCGATTTTATTTAAACAGGCCTCCCAATCACCTTTTATAAGGGTGCTTTGCTCTTCAAACTTAAGGTTTTTGATATTGTTTTTTATAGTGTTTATGGCATCATAGCTTTTATCACAAAATACACAATGCTCTGCACCTCTGCTTATGGCCTCCAAACCCAATGCGCCGCTACCGCCGAAAAGGTCCAAACATACCGCATCGGGTACATGTTTTATGATTATATTAAACAGGGCTTCCCGTATATAGTCCTGTGTGGGCCTTGTTCCCATACCCTTGGGGCTTAGTATGGGTCTACTTTTTGCAATGCCGGCAATAATTCTCATATAAGCTGTTTAGGCTCCTTTGCCTTTTTGGATTGTGTTTTTCTGTTCAATATGTTTTTACGCTTTTGGTTTGCCTTTATTGAAGCATTTATTTTAATTCTGCTCTTTTCACCGAAGGTGTAACCCAATGCAAAGCCGGAGGGCACTACCATTATCAATAGGGGTGTAAGCTTTTCAAGCAGGTATATTGTATTAACTCCGGCATCGTTGAACATGCTGAAGAAGGGCATGGTGCTTGCACGAACAATTACTCTAAGTATATCAAAAAATGTTATAGGGTCAAATTGGTAGTAATAATCAAGGGCAAGGCCTAAATCCGTTTGATACCTGTAAGTATTTACCCAAGCAGGCAGGCTGCCCAATGTGTAATATTGCTTTGTTGTTATTGCTGCAAATATTATGGTCAATACCAAAAAGGGTGAAAGACCTATTAATACCGCACTGACTCCCTTCAGTTTGTGGAAGCATTTATCTTTATTTATAGCATCAACGGGCTCGCCGATAAGCATTTTTTTAAAAACAATTTCGCTGTGTGCGGCATTGCTTTCACCGCTTGACATGCCGTTCATAAACATAAAGTAAAAACAGAGTATTATAAATGAGGAGTTTACAGCAATTGAAACTATTCTGTTTTTAAAAACAAGCAAGGAGCCGAATATTAAAAACACAAATATCAAAGCAAACATGCTTAAAAATACTCTTATACCAAGCTTAAAAGCACTTTTGCCAAAGGGTTTGCCTATATTGTAATCAATTTTTACGCTCTTTGTTTTTTTAGTATTATCTTGCATAAAAACTCCTGATAATTAAATTTGCTTTTTTTAATTTTAAAGCATTTTTATATAAAATGCAATATTTATAAAGTATGAGGAACATATTTGATATATTCCTTATATTTACTATACCATATCAAATTTTTTATATTGCGAAATTCAGGCTTTTATTATGGGGTATAACGGGCTTGTGGTAAGGGGTATAGGGGATTTTGTGAAATATTATATAGGCAATTTTTCTTTTAAAATAATTCAAAATAATTTTAATTCAAGAGATTTTTTAAATTTAGCAGTTGCATTTATAAAAATTGTATTGTATAATTAACCACAAGAGTTAGTTAGCCTTAACTAACTAAAACAAATTAATTCTAATTAAAGAAAGGAAAAAGTTTTTATGAAAAAAACATCATACATAGTATTAACTCTTTTAATTTTTACTTTAATTTTTTGTGTTTTCAGCGGAAAGGCTTTTGCCGATTCATCAACTAAGAGTGAAATTACCGTTAAACATGCTTTAGGTACAACGGTAATTCCTCAAAAACCGGAGAGAGTTGCAACAATTGCTTGGTGTAATCAAGATGTTGCGTTGGCTTTAGGTGTAGCACCTGTTGGAATGTCCAGAATGAATTTTGCGGTTGATGAAACCGGTGTTTTTCCATGGACTTGGGAAAAGCTTAAACAATTGGGTGTAGACAATCCTGTTGTTTTTGAAGATATAGACGGCTTGGATTATGAGGCCATTGCAGATACACACCCAGATGTTATTTTAGCAGGCTATTCCGGAATTACACAAGAGGAGTATGATCGTTTGTCGGAGATTGCCCCTGTAGTTGCTTATGCTAAAGGGCCATGGATATCTACTTGGCGAGAACAAACAATTATAAATGGTGAAGGTTTGGGGCTGAAAGATGAGGCGGAAAAATTGATTTTGGAAACAGAAGCCTTGATTGCCGAAAAAGTTGCGAATTATCCAGCAATTAAGGATAAAAGTATTGCTTTTTGTTGGTTCAGTCCTGACGATTTAGGTAATTTTTATATTTATACAAACAACGACCCTAGAGCAATTTATTTGAACGATCTTGGTTTTGTTGTACCTAACAGCGTAGCTGAAGAAGCTGCAAAAGCTCCCGAAGCCTTTGCTGTTACAGTAAGTGCTGAAAATGCCGATAAATTTAAAGACATTGATGTAATTATTACTTATGGCGATAAAGCTCTTCTTGAAGCTATGCAAGGGGATGCCAGATTAAGTACAATTCCGGCTATAGCTAATGGGGCGGTTGCTTTATTGGACAGCAACAATGTAATTGCGGCAAGCAGCACTCCTTCCATTTTGTCGATACCTTATATGATTGACGATTACCTTGATTTATTAAACGGTGCGGCAGAGAAGGTTAAATAGCCAGATGAAAAATAAAAGGGTAGTTGTAGGGTTTGTTATCAGTACAATAAGTTTGTTTTTGTGTGTGATTTTTTCATTGGCAATAGGAGCAAGATATGTTCCTATTGCTGATGTTATTTCAGCAATAAAAGATAAAAGTATAGAGACTTTTGATGCCATTGTTGTAAGGGAGCGTATACCAAGAACAATTTTCAGTTTGATGACCGGTGCAGCTTTAGGGCTTGCAGGTGTTTTGATGCAGTCAATTACTAGAAACCCTATAGCGGACCCCAGTATTTTAGGTGTTAATTCAGGGGCGGCATTTTTTGTGGTTTGTGGTATTGCTTTTTTTAATATCAGTACAGCCTATGAATATATCGTATTGGCAATGTTGGGTGCTGCAGTAACGGCGGTTTTTGTATATGGTATAGGCTCTGTAGGGCGAGGAGGAGCAACACCTATTAAGCTTGCTTTAGCAGGAACAGCGGCCGCAACAGCCCTTTCTTCTTTAACCAGCATAATTATGATGCCTAAAGATAGAGTAATGGACAGTTTTCGTTTTTGGCAAATAGGCAGTGTTAGCGGAGCCAACTATGAAAAGATTATTGTTTTTATCCCTTTTTTATTAGCAGGTATCGTTTTTTCTATTCTTCTTTCCTCTCATCTAAATATACTTGCCCTTGGTGATGATAAAGCAACCGGATTGGGGATAAAGCCTGTACAAATTAGACTTTTTTCTGCGATTGCAGGTGTTTTTTTATGTGGTGCGGCAACTGCTTTAGCTGGCCCTATAGGCTTCGTCGGCCTTATGGTGCCCCATATGATGCGGCTACTTTTTACAAATGATATGCGAGTGCTTGTACCCATGAGTGCCTTGGGAGGAGCTATATATCTTACATTTTCAGATATTATCGGGCGAATTCTTGGAGGGATCGGAGAATTAGAGGTTGGCATTGTAACAGCAATTTTAGGGGGACCAATTTTTATAATTATCGCTATGAAAGCAAAGGTAAAAAGTTTGTGACAGAATTAATATTTAAACTGAAAAAAGCTAAAAAAAGGCGAAAAAACCGTGCAATAACAGCTATGGTTATAATGACCCTTATAATTTTAATATTGATTGGACTCTCTCTTTATATGGGGAATACCATATATTCCCCTAAAATTGTTTGGCGGGTTTTGTCGGGTGAAAATATCAAGGGGGCTACTTACGCAATTAAAAGCATAAGATTGCCCCGTTTGTTTGCAGGCATTTTTGCAGGCATTGCCTTCGGTATGGGCGGCTTTGTTTTTCAAACTATGCTTAGAAACCATTTGGCAAGCCCGGATATCATAGGTATTACTTCAGGATCCGGAGCCGTAGCCGTTATATGTATTTTAATATTTAAGGTAAGCGGATTTTCAGCTTCAGCTTTTTCCGTTATAGGTGGCTTGAGTATTACGGTTTTAATTTTTATATTGGCATCGTGGAAAGGTTTTTCCAACGAGCGAATGATTTTAATAGGTATAGGTATGCAAGCTATTATGAGAGCAATTATTAATTTTGTTATTCAAAAGGCTTCCACCTATGATGTACCGGCCGCTTTAAGATGGCTTAGCGGAAGCTTGAACGGTGTAGCTATGTCTAGCATTCCTATAATGTCATTAACAATCGCCTTAGGGGCAATTGTAATTCTTGTTTTTGAAGATCAACTTAAAATTATTGAGTTGGGGGATGAGAGTGCCGTTGCTTTAGGTGTTAAAATAACAAGAGTACGAGCTCTATTATCTGTTGTAAGTGTTATTATGCTTGCTTTTGCTATAGCTGTTGCAGGGCCCATTGCCAGCGTTGCTTTTTTATCAGGACCTATATCTTCCAAGATAACGGGAAAAAGCCAAGCAAACGCAGGAGCGGCCGCTTTGGTAGGGATAATTCTTATTTTAGCAAGCGATTTAACAGGTCAATTCGCTTTAGGGTCAAGATTCCCCGTGGGTGTTGTTACAGGGTTGTTAGGAACGCCTTATTTACTATATTTACTTATTACAATGAACAGAAAAAATAAGATATAAAGGAAATATTATGAGCAGAACCTTTGAAGTAAATGAACTTTATGCCGGATATGATAAACAAATTATTTTAAAAGATATTAATTTATCTGTACTTATGAATAAAATAAGCGTTATTTTAGGAAGCAACGGCTCAGGAAAATCCACCCTTTTGAAAGCAATGGCAAGGCTTATATTGCCCGAAAAAGGAGCTATAAAACTTGATGGCAAAGCAATTCACGAATTACCCACTAAAAAACTTGCTCAAAAAATAGGCTTATTGCCCCAATCCCCTTTAGTACCGGAAGGCATCACAGTTGCCGATTTAGTATCCAGGGGAAGATTTCCTTATCAATCTATGTTTAAAGGGCTTACAAATGAAGATTATAATATTATAGCTGAAGCCCTTGAACTTGTAGGAATTTCGGATTTGGCGGAGCGAAATGTTGATGAACTCTCAGGAGGTCAACGTCAAAGAGTATGGATCGCAATGGCACTGGTTCAACAGACAGATATTTTATTGCTTGATGAGCCTACAACTTTTTTAGATGTTGCTTATCAAGTAGAAATATTGGATACCCTTACGGAATTAAATAAAAAGAAAAATATTACAATTATTATGGTATTGCATGATGTTAATCTTTCAGCTCGTTATGCTGACTATATTTTCGCCATAAAAGACGGCAGTTTAATTGCCGAGGGTTCTTCAAAGCATGTTATTACCGAAGAAAATATCAGTAGAATTTATGGACTGGACAGCCTTGTTATAGAGGATCCCTACTCTAAAACACCCATGGTTATACCTAAGGGAAGAAATATAATTTAATATTCATAAAATAAAGTATTTTGAATACTTTAAGTATAAAAACATAGTGCACTACTACATTCAAAGGTTATATTAAAGGGGAGAGGGTTAAACCTCTCTTTTTTGTTTTTAAAAACAAAAACATATTTGATATATTCCTTATATTTACTATACCATATCAAATTTTTTATATTGCGAAATTCAGGCTTTTATTATGG
>JAAZPT010000412.1 GCA_012797085.1 Christensenellaceae bacterium
AAAAAGAATTTATATTATGAGCTTTTAAAGTTTATTTATAAAAAACCATATAAAGGAGCTACACATGAAAATATACGTATTAACCGAAAATACTCTCTATGACGAAAGCTTTGAATGTGAAAATGGTTTAAGCTTGTATATAGAAACAAAAAAACACAATATACTTGTAGATACGGGTACAAGTGATGTGTTTTTACAAAATGCCGAGAAATTAGGCATAGATTTATCAAAGGTTGATATTTGTGTACTTACCCATGGGCATAACGACCATAGTGGCGGGTTGATTAAGTTTTTTGAAATGAATAAAACTGCCAAAGTATATGCTAATGTTGATGTTTTCGGTAAGTTTTATATGGGCGAAAATGAATTTGTTGGACTAAGTGATAAGCTTAAAAAATATAAAGATCGCTTTATTTTTGTTGATGATGAATACTTTATTGATGAAAGTCTTGAGTTGTTTTCCGGTAATGACAAAAAAGTTATATCACAAATTAAGGCTTGTGGTTATACTGCTAAAAGCAATAGCAATTTTGTAGATGATGATTTTCATCATGAACATTATTTAATTATAAATGAAAAAAACGGGAAAAAGGCTCTTATATCCGGTTGCTCCCACAAGGGGATAAATAATATAATGCATTGGGTGCGTTATGACAATATTGATGCTTATATTGGAGGAATATATCTTTTAAATTTAGATGTAGACAATAATAAGGATAAAAGATCATTGGATATGATTATTGATGATTTATTAGCTCATAAAAATACAAATTATTATGTGGGGCATTGTGTTGGAGAGGAACAATACAACTGTATGAAACAAAAGATGGGCGAAAGGCTTAATTATATTAGGACAGGGCAAATAATAGAACTTTGATTCAATAGAAATAAATTGTGGTATACTAAATATGTAATTACATATTTAGTATTTTTTTGGAGGTATTTATGTTTAAAAAACTAATCATATTAATGCTAACAGCATTTTTGTTATTTAATAATGTTTCCAGTTTTGCAGAGGAGCCAACAGTAAAACTGGTAGGTTTAACAGGGCCCACATCAATGGGTATGGCTGGCCTTCTTGATCAAAATGAAAAAGGCAACACAAAAAACAATTATGAATTTGAAGCCCTTGGAACTGCTGATGAGGTTGTTGCAAAACTTAGTTCCGGTGAGGCGGATATTGCAGCAATACCACTAAACCTTGCAGCAACGCTTTACAATAAAACAGAGGGTAAACTTCTAAAAATGATAGATGTTAATACTTTGGGTGTTTTATATGTTGTGGAAAATGGAGAAACTGTTACAGATTTAAGTTCCCTTAAGGGTAAAGATGTTTATTCAACAGGCAAGGGTACAGTGCCGGAATATGCGTTTAGATATATTTTAAGCCAAAACGGTATAGATCCGGATAATGATTTGAATATCATATTTAAAAGCGAGGCAACGGAAGTGGTTGCAATAATGCAAAATACAAAAGACGTTATTGCATTATTGCCTCAACCCTTTGTAACAATAGCCCAAGGCCAAGTTGATGGCTTGCGTATTGTTGCCAACTTAACAGAAGAGTGGGACAAGTTAAATAATGGCTCAAGCTTTGTTACCGGTGTAACCGTTGTTAGGTCAAGCTTTGCGGAAAGTAACCCGGATGCGGTTTCCGATTTTTTATTCGACCACAAGGCAAGTGTTGAATTTGTAAATGCTAATAATGAAGAAGCGGCTAAAATTATAGAAAAATTTGGCATATTTAAAGCTGCTGTAGCACAAAAAGCATTGCCATATTGCAATATTACTTACATTGACGGTGAAGACATGCAGAATATTACAAGCGCATATCTTCAAGTTTTGTTCGATGCCAACCCAAAATCTATAGGTGGCAGTATGCCTGATGAAGCATTCTATGCAAAAATACAAAAATAATATATCTTTAAAACATAAAATAATTTCAATTGCCATAGCATTAATTGTATGGCAATTGTTTGCTATATTAATAAATAACAAACTGTTGCTTGTAAGCCCAATAAAGGTAACAGAACGATTATCACAACTTATATTTACAAGGGAATATTGGCTTGCGATTTCATTTTCACTTCTAAGGATTGTTTTAGGCTTCACCCTTGCAATTGCTATAGGCTTAATATTTGCGGTAATTGCAAACAAGTATAAAATTGTAGATATATTGCTTTGGCCTTACATAACCGCTATGAAGGCCACTCCGGTTACATCTTTTATTATATTATGCTTAATTTGGTTAAGTACAAAAACCCTAAGTATTTTAACGGTTTTTTTAATAGTGTTTCCTATAGTATATTCAAATATATTTGAGGCTTTAAACACCGTTGATATTAAGCTGTTGGAAATGGCTAATGTTTTTAAAATGAAATTATCAAAAAGGATTAGATGTATATATATTCCCCATATAATGCCCTTTATAAACTCCACAGTTACAGTAGCTATCGGTATGTCATGGAAGGCAGGAGTAGCTGCTGAGGTAATAGGTATGCCAAGGGGAAGTATTGGCAGTTTTATGTATGAAGCTAAATTATACCTAAGTACTGCCGACCTATTTGCATGGACAGCAACAATAATTGCATTAAGTATGCTTTTGGAAAGACTATTATCTTTCTTTTTAAAATTAACCTATAAGAAAGTGATTAATTTAAAAGGAGATAAACTATGATAAAACTTATTAATATCAATAAATCCTTTGATAATTTAAAAGTGCTTAATAGTTTTACATTAAACATAGAAAATGGTGAAACAGTTGCTATTATGGGTAAAAGTGGCGAAGGTAAAACGACCGTTTTAAATATAATTGCGGGGCTTATCAAGCCGGATTCAGGAGAAATAACAGGTGTACCGCAAAATATATCAATGGTTTTTCAAGAAAACCGTTTATTAAATGAGTTTTCCGGAATAGATAATATAGTACATACCTGTAATGCTAATAAAAGTGATATTAAAAATCATTTTAAACTGGTTGGCCTTGAGGGTTGGGAATATAAACCTGTAAATGAGTACTCAGGTGGAATGAAACGACGTGTTGCTATTGTAAGAGCTATTATGGCAAAAAGCGATTTAATATTGCTTGATGAACCCTTTAAAGGTTTAGATGCAGACACTAAATTCAAGGTAATAAACTATGTAAGGGATAATATAGGAAATAGAACATGCATAATTGTAACTCATGATATAAGTGAAGCAAATATACTAAAAGCAAAACAATTAATAAACATTTAAAAAGGCAGTGTTGACTGCCCTTTTATTTTTTAAATATAAACCATTTACTCGCTATAAAGTTAAATATAATAACAAACACATTGTTTAAAATTTTAGCAAGAAATTCATACATTTTAAATATATCCACAAACAACCAAAGCCCAAACAAATCAAATATTAAAAAGGATAATATTCTTGCTGCAAAAAACATAGCCATTGTTTTTAATATTTCCTTGGTACCACTTATTTTACTATTAAAAACAAAGCTTTTGTTTGTAAAATAAGCAAACAATACAGCTAATATCCATGCAATTGTTGATGCTAAAAACAAATTAATTACTATTACATTTCTAAAAAACCAAAACACTATTAAATTTATTAAGGTTGTTAATACACCTATAACTATATACCTAATAGCCTCATTAAGTGCTTTTTTATCGCTTATTATATTTTTGATTTTTTCTAATATTTTGTTCACTCTATTTACCTTCCTCATCTCCACGAGCGTATGCGCTGGATAATAGGTTATTGTAACTGGCATACTGCTGTTTTTTTGATTTGCTTGTTGTATAATAAAAACCCAAATCGTCATAACTAACAACCCTTAATGTAAGCTGCATAATTTTACCCTCATTAAGTAAAACTGCTCGTATGGGCTTATCTTTTTCCAATGAATATCTAATAAATCGCATAATCATTCTACCTTGTATATTTTAATTGAATCGCTTGGGTTATTATAAATTTGTTTAAAATTTTGATCTAGTTGAGCTTGATCAACATTAAATTCACTGCGTTCATAAGGGCTTAAATAAATATAGTCAACACTATATTTAGTTAATATTTCGCTATCCTTTTTTGGGTTTTCGTAAAAGTTATGCAGCTCTTGCTTTCTGTTGCTGGTATCAAAACCATGGTAATATAGCCATAAATCGGGGCCGCATAATATATTTTGCCCGGAAAGGGATGAAACAGGGTTTACATGTGTAGTTGATGTTAAAAACATGCTATGCTCAGGAATATTCTCATTAATAAAATTGGAAGCGGCAACAGACTCGGAGTCAAACAGTTGATAATCACTTACAACCTCTCTAATTAATGTAAGTATGGAACTTGTAAAGCTAAAAAATATAAAAATAATTGCCAAAAGCCTGCGTCCACCTATACCTTTTAAGCGAGCATATAAATCCATCAACCAATCACAAGCTATGGGTAAGCAAAGTAAAAACCAAACATAAAACAACTTATTATTATCATATTCATTAGGTTGAAACCTTATAAGCTCTGCTACAACAAAAATGGTAAATGCTCCATATATTATTGCTCTATGTTTTTTGTTCTTTGTAAATAATGAAAGTATAATCATTATAAATGGGAGGCCAATGTTTTTCAAATAAAACCACAAGTATAAATCTCTCA
>JAAZPT010000413.1 GCA_012797085.1 Christensenellaceae bacterium
AAACAGGTGCATTGCTAGGAGTATTTTTCATACTGCAGCCTGAACAATTGTTACATCTGCCTGAACATTTATTCTGTTCGGTTTCCATGCTTATTCTCGAAATCAAACCCTTTTTAAATAAGTACTCAATATAGCTTTGAAGCGTTTCAGGGGATATCCCCAGTTGCTCAGACAACTCATATTGTGAATAAATTTTTCCATTGTTCATTATACGGATGAATTTTTCAAACACAGCTACTCCCCCTATCAAATCACAGAAAAAGGCCTGAGATATGGTAAACTAAAGATGCCAATACCAAAGAGCTTAAAAAATAGTATCCTAAAATACGTAAGGTCCACTTTAATGATCTTGTTTCTTGATAAGTGGATGTAATTGCCATTAAACACGGTGCGTTGAAAGTAACTGCAAATATAAAAGCTAAAGCTGTCGGTGGTGTTAGTGAGGTAAGCAGTACGCTGCTCAAACCGGAAGCTACTGTTCCGCCTGAAGCAACCGTAGCCGAGAACAGAGTCCCCGCCCCAAGATATAAAGAGCCTAAAACTCCCAATGCAGCCTCTTTACTTACCATAGAGGCGATATACGCCAGGAAAGTCTGCCATGTTAAGCCAAATATTATAGTTACCGGTTCAATAGTTCGCCCAAAACGATATAGCAATGTTTCGTTTGAATTTCCGGAACTACTATATGTCAAAAACCAAAAAATTAGGGAAACAATAAATATAACTCTAAGTGCTCTATTTAAAATATCCCATGTCCTAACTAAAATAGAGCGAAATAAAGCTCTCCACCTTGGTTTGTGATAAGGCGGTAATTCCATAATCAATCCTGCTCTATCTTCATCCCTGATTAATTTAGAGCCAAAAATTTTAGCTGTTATAACCATATGAACACCTGCTACAACAAATATGGCAACAATTATCAACGGAGCCCAAGCTTCAAAGAATATGGATGATAGCACAGGTACAATTGCCCATGTTGCAGCACAGGGAACAACCCACGCTAAAGCAATAGTAAGAACTTTCTGCCCCCATGAGTCAATAACACGAGTACCTGCCGCACCACCTATTGTGCAACCAAAACTTACAACTAAAGGCATAACAGACTTACCTTGCAAGCCTAATTTAGACATTGTGTCATCAAAAACATAAGATACTCTAGCCATATATCCTATTTCTTCTAAAAATCCAAACACAAGGTTTACGCCAAAAACAAAACCTATCATAGCTACAGCAAAATATAAAGTGTTTAATATAACTTGATTTATCAAGTCTATCAGTAACTGTGGCGCATTCGCTGAAAGTAAAAATTCTGTTATAGGTCCTCCCAGTTTGGGGATCATACCACCTAGTGCCATAATTGGTGCCGCAGGAATAAAAGATGCAATAAGCCCTAATAGAATTATTGCTATAGCAAGTGGTTTTCCCCACCTTTTATGCGTTGCCAACCTATCAAATTTAGAAACAATCGGTTTTGTTTGCTTTTGTACTAATGCATCAAAAAGCAATTCATCAATCCATTTAAATTTGCATCCGCCCGTATATAAAGCACCATTTTCGACGGAGGATAAAATAATTTGAACTTCTTTATATGCATCCGATGTTAAAGTGTTTTTTAGCTTTTTCAAAACAGCTTTGTCGCCCTCAACAAGTTTCGCTGCAAGCCAAAAATTAGAATAGTTATCAATTCCTTGCTTTGGAATTAGCTTAATAAGTTCTTCATATACGCCGTTTTCAATGGTGTAATATTTTTCAATTAAAGGTTGTATATTTATTAGTTGTTTCTCTTTAAGGGCTCTATCAATCGCCTCAAAAAAACCAGCATATCCTTTAATGTGCGCAGCTACAAAAGGAACAACAGGTATCCCCAGTTTTTCCTCAAGTTTTGCCGCATCAATAGTTTTTCCTTGAGCTTCTGCTATATCCATAAGGTTAAGTAAAAGCACCGCCGGGCAATTAATGCCAGCATAGTCCGCCAACATAAAAAGACTTCTGGATAGTTGAGAAGAGTCTGCTAAAATACATACAACATCCGCTTGACCAGAGGCAATATAATCTCGTGTT
Source organism: Christensenellaceae bacterium (assembly GCA_012797085.1). Classification (GTDB taxonomy): domain Bacteria; phylum Bacillota; class Clostridia; order Christensenellales; family Aristaeellaceae; genus JAAZPT01. The sequence goes on from JAAZPT010000413.1 coordinate 2,062, forward strand.
ATAATTTCTTCTTCCGAGTTTGCAGATAAACTATATGTACCGGGCAAGTCAGTTACGCAATATCGTATGTCCGCTCTATAATAGTGACCTTCCTTTTTCTCAACTGTTTTGCCCGGCCAATTTCCAACATGTTGGCGTGCACCTGTTAAGCCGTTAAATAAGGTTGATTTTCCGGAGTTAGGTTGCCCCAAAAGAGCAATTGTTGTCTGCTTATTGTTTGTTAACATGTTCATGCAATCACCTCCACAAAAACATTCTTGCTTTCCTTTTGATTTAAAGCAACCACAGTATCACGACCATATAAAAGAAGCGGCAACTTGCTTTCGTTATACAATACTTCAATTTTACAGCCTAAAGTTAGTCCAATAGATGTTATGCGACTAAGAAACCTTTTGTCACCTTGTATTTTTACAACAATAGCTTTTTGACCCGCTTTGACATTATTTAGTTTAAGCATTTCAACACCCTCTTTTTTTGTTTTTTAAGCTTTATAATCAGTTAGTCTTCTCTAACTTTGGTTAGATTATTCTAACTCTTTTCTTTTATGGTGTCAAGTGTTGTTATAAAAAACCTACCACATAGTTAAGCTTGGTGTTGTGGGCTTACTTTTTATAGTCTGCTTATTACATAATATTGCGTAGCTTAAATGAAATATTTTTGAAGTTGTAAAATACATTTATAAAATAATTATTTTCATTGTATTATTAATAGCCTCACTTCTTATATATGTTATAGATAATTAAAACATGCAATTCTATAATAGTACTTAACATTTTTTTACAAAATTATTCTGTATATAATCTATATTAAATTTATAAAATAGTTTTCGTTATTAAGGATATTTACTATCATAGATTTATCTATTCTAGATTAACACATCTATAAATAATTTTTACTTTTAACTTTTATGGAAATTTTCATTTAAAAAAATACTAAATTATTTTTTTAGTTGGAGAATATTTCTTTTGCAAAGAACTCTTCCCCATTCAACGTATAAGTATCAGCGTCAATATTTGTTACTTTAATTGAGCCATATGTTGGTTCTAGTTTCGGCTCTTGAGTAGGCTCAGGAGTCGGTTCAGGAGTCGGTTCAGGTGTAGGATCTCACTTAGCAATAAGCTTAAACTTTACTTACAACACAGACAAAGAAATTTCTTTTTTAGTATCCATGTACGTATCAAAAGATTTAGCAAGATTAGCTTTTAATCCAGCGACATCCCCCTCTTTTACAAAAATAGCATCCTCAGCAAATACAAATGCTTTTTTAATGTTTTTGGTATCGCCTTCGATTTGCAAGAAATAAATTTCCAGCCAATCTTTAGCAGAATTACCATCTTTGGATTCTACTCTTGCATTAACGTAAGCTATGCCATTTTCTTCAACAGCAGCAAAATCTTTCGCTTTATCCTTAGCAGAATAAAGTATTGTTTTAGCTTTAATTGTTGCATAGCCATTTGTTTGTACCTTAGCAACTACTGGAGCAGCTTTCTCTACTGGAGGAAATACTGGATCAGGAGCTTTGGTTGGTTCCTGTGCTGATTTTGTTGGTGCAACCGTTACTACAGGTGTAGTATTTTCTACAACAGGATCGTTTGCAGGCTCAACAACAGGAGCAGACTCTGCTGCTTGAGTTTCTGCTGTTGTATTTGCTACAGGTTCAGCAGTATTTGTTTCCGTTGCATCAACAGTTGAAACTAATGCAACAAGCTCCTCAGCTAATGAAACAGGAACAGATGTAATTAATAACAGCATTGCTATCACAATCGACAAAATTCTTTTTCCCATAAAAAATCTCCTTAACTTATTTGAGATAAAACTGAGATATTATTCTCGTACATACAGTATGACTGATTTTAAAAAAGAATTTTTAAAAATCTAAAAAGGCAATTCAACACGATCGTCTGGAACATCATCGTCCGAATCATAGTCATCATCATAATCGTCATCATCATAATCGTCATCATCGGACTTGGGCTGAAGTTTTTTGACCATCTCATCAATTTCCTCATCGCTAAAATCTGGGGTCCAAATATTATACTCATTGTCAGCATATTCTCTTTGCGTATATTTTTGTTCATTTACAACTTTTGTAGGAGTCTCAAGTCTTATACTTTCGCTTTTTGATGATGTTTGAGATGTATCTGGTGCTCGAACATTATTAATTTTATGCTTATTATTTTGCAAGAGGGTTTGTAAATACTCAAAGTGTTCTCCTTTGAGTCTGGAATATCTTTCAAATACTTTTTCTTTAGGAACAAACGTTTGATTAATAGCTACATAACCATTTGCCGAGGACAGCAAGTCTGCTAACAGAGATATAATATTTTTAACATCAGAATTTATTTCAGTATTAGATTCTTTAACAGAATTATTATAT
>JAAZPT010000414.1 GCA_012797085.1 Christensenellaceae bacterium
ATGCTAAGTTTTTTTATTTATTATGCTTTATTTAAAGTTTAAGCTATGCTAAACTGATAATATATAAATGAATAGGGGGGATAATATGAAAAAGCTTATTTTGCTTTTATTAAGCATAGTACTTTGTTTATCATGTTGCAGTTTAGCCTTGGCAGATTGGGGCTTTATAGACACCCAAGGCAATATTGTAATTGAGCCTGCATGGGATTTTGTTTATGAATTTAATGAAGGTTTGGCTATGGTGCAGCTTGACAATAAGTGGGGAGTTATAGACACTCTGGGCAATTATATAGTTGAGCCCCAATATGAATATGCCAGAGCTTTCAGTGAAGGTTTAGCCCCTGTAAAAATCAATAACAAATACGGTTTTATAGATAAGCAGGGCAATATGGTAATTGAGCCTGTATGGGATTATTCCTGGGGTTTTAAAGAAGGCCTGGCAAGTGTAAAGCTTGATTACAAATGGGGCTTTATAGACAAACAGGGCAATGTTGTTGTTGAGCCTGTATGGGATAATGTTTATAACTTTAATGAAGGCTTAGCCATGGTAGAAATCAACAACAAGCGCGGTTTTATTGATAATCAGGGAAATGTTGTTATAGATACAAAGTGGGACTATGCCTCGGATTTCAGCGACGGTTTAGCTTTGGTACAGCGTAAAAACAAATGGGGTTTTATTGACAAACAGGGCAAAACCCTTATTAGCTGGGCATCAAGTTTTAGCGACGGTTTAGCCCTAGTAGAGCTTAAGGGTAAATACAGTTTTATCGATAAAAAGGGCAAAACTGTTTTTAAATCCCGTTGGGATTGGGTTACAGAATTCAGTGAAGGTTTGGCAATGATAAACCATAAGGACAAATGCGGCTTTGTGAATACAAAAGGCAAAATTGTTATTGAACCCCTTTGGGATAATGCTTCCGTTTTTAAAGACGGTTTCGCAGCAGTACAAGTTGATGATAAATTCGGCTTCATAGACAAGCAAGGCAACATAGTAATTGAACCCCAATTTTTAGGCATAGTAGACTTCAACGAAGGCTTAGCTGCTGTAGAAGTTGACGGAGAGTAAAATTTTATAACATATAAAAAGAGGCTTGGGCCTCTTTTTTAATTGAAAAATATCAACTACTCTTTACCCAAACCACAACGGGAGCTTGATAAGCTCCCCTACAAGTCATATTTAATTTAAACAAGCTTAAATAAAATGTAGGGGCGATTATTAATCACCCTCAATGCCCATAATCAAACCCTCACCGCTTTTTTGTCAAGCCTATACACAACATCTTACAACCTCTTCGGTTTTGCCCGTGGAGGCGTTTGTAAAACGCCGGAACATCTAAACCGATAAAACCTACGCTTAATCAAGCAGACAATTCACCACAAGTTATCAGATAATGCAAGTTCTTCTTCAAACTTCCAACTCTATATCTCCAAGTTATCAGAGCGTGTCAGAGGGGAAGGGGAGATTGTTAAGAGGGGGAAACGGGGGAAGGCATCGCAACTTGTTCCCCCATTCCCCCTCTTAACATACGGACTTGAACAACGTAAATGCTAATAAATAAGCCTGTATGAAAAAACATATATTTGTTTTAAAAAACAGAGTTTAAGGATATTAACATACGGAGCTGAACAACGTAAATGCTAATAAATAAGCCTATATGAAAAAAACATATATTTGTTTTAAAAAACAGAGTTTAAGGATATTAACATACGGAGTTGAGCAACGTAATTGCTAATAAATAAGCCTGTATAAAAAAACATATATTTGTTTTAAAAAACAAAGTTTAAGGATATTAACACTACGGACTTGAACAAACGTAATTGCTAATGAATAAATAAGATTGTATGAAAAAAATACTTTATCCAAGCTACAGCAAGGAATTAACAAGATAGATAAAACAAAGCAAAAAACATTGAAAAAGGCAACTTCAAATGATAAAATTAATATAGACACTACAATATAATCATTGATTAATGCACAAAAAAATCCTTACTTTAAAAATTTGTTTGCCCTAACAGCAAAAATTTGTAAAAAATTTGCTATGTTTAACTTAAATAAATATATATCTACAATTAAAAATAATCTTTTTTGTTATTTGAACCAAGGAGGTTGATAAAATGATTAGACAATTTAGTCCCTTCACAGATAGTGTTGTTAATGTTTTCGGCTTTATAAAAGGGTTTCATGTAAAAGTAGATGATTTACAAGAAGACTTTGATAAGTACAAATCATACAAGAACCAACTTAGTAAAGATCTTATTGTAAAATACATTGAAAAATTAAAGCCTTATGCTCTTGCGCCGACAATAGCATATGAAATTTTTACAAAAGAGCCTTTACGTTCAAATATTGGTTTATACCTTGACGATGATTTCCTGTTCCCAACAGAGTTTTTATATTATTATAAAAATTATGACATCGGCATTCCTCCGGAATATGAAGAACATATTAAAAAGAAACTTAAGGGTTGATAAAATGAGGGATATAAAATTATATGATACCGTTATTTTAAAAGACGGAAGACTGGCGGCTGTAGTTGAAATATTAGGAAACCATGAAAGTTTTATAATTGACACAGGCAGTTCACCAGAGGATTGGGAAACTGATTTAATAACAGCTGACCAAGTTTTAAGAATAGCAACAAATAAAGAAATAGAAAAAAACCATTTGAAAAGTATGAAACTTTTAAAAGAGCAAGGATACGCTTAAGCTTACCTAAAATTGTAGGCTTTTTGATTATAAAAAATTTTAGCATGCAATTTTTTCTTGCCAACTCCGCAAACATTGGGCTTTGCCCTCGTTTGCTATCTTTTGGCAATTTCTTTGCTTCGCTGTTATTTTATATCATAAATATTTTTATATATTTGCTTATTCCGGGGGCTCTGCCCCTCTCAACCCCGCAAGGGACTTGTCCCTTGACCCGTTCTCTTCTCTTTTTCCAACAAAAAAACTTAGCAAACGCTAAGCTTTTATTTAACTCTCATTTATCGCCTTTATCAAAACCGCTAAAGCCTTTGTCAACTGTGGAAACGGTATATTCAATGCCGGCAAAAGTCTTATCTTATTCTTCGCCTTTATTACCAAAACTCCATTCTCCAAACATTCCGCCACAGCCTTATCAACATCCCCCGATATCTCTATACCCAACATAAGCCCACGGCCTGTTATCTCCTTTACCTTAGGCGATATGGAAATACTATCCGTAATTATCTTATTCCTTACCTTTACCCCTTCAAAAACTTCCTCATCTATCCTCTCCACTACACTAAGCGCCCCTGCGCAAGCTATAGGATTCCCCCCGAATGTAGACCCATGATCACCGAAAGCAAAGGTATTTTCCAGCTTTTTACCAAATATACATGCCCCTATAGGTAAGCCTCCGCCAAGGCCCTTTGCTACAGTTACAATATCCGGATATATGCTGTAATTCATATAGTCAAAAAATTCCCCTGTCCTGCCTAATCCCGTTTGAATTTCATCAACTATAAGTATTATATCCCTCTTCTGTGCCTGATAATAGGCCTCATGAACAAACTCTTTACTTAATACATTAATTCCGCCCTCGCCCTGTATCGTTTCCATCATTATTGCGCAGATGTTTTCATCCTTTAAAGCTTCATTCAAAGCCTCTTTTGTAGGCTCACAATGCACAAAGCCCGGAGTTAAGGGTTTAAAATCCTTATGGAACACATCCTGACCCGTTGCCGCCAATGTTGTAAGTGTTCTGCCGTGAAAGCTGTTTTTTAAGCATAATATCTTATGCCTTGCCTCGCCATATTTATCCTGTGAATACTTTCTTGCAAGCTTTATAGCGCACTCATTTGCCTCGGCGCCGCTGTTGCCGAAAAACACCCTGCTCATTTTAGATTTTTCCACAAGCAGTTTTGCAAGCACTGATGCAGGCTGAGTATAGTACAAGTTTGATGTATGGCTAAGTTGCCCTGCCTGAGCACATACAGCACTCTGCCATGCCTCATCGCAATAACCAAATATATTTACAGCTATACCGCCGGCCAAGTCTATATATTCCTTACCCTTATCATCATAGGCAAGGCTGCCTTTACCCTCCACCAATGTTACAGGAAAGCGCTTATAGGTTTGAGCAATATATTTATTATCAATTTCAAAAGTATTCATTAAATATCCCCTCATAATATAGTAGTTTAATTATATATTTCAAAAGCTTATAAGGCAACTATTTAATAAACATTGTGCCCGAGCCTTCATCGGTGAGGGTTTCCAGCAATATGCTATGGGGCACCCTGCCGTCCAATATAAACACCTTTTTAACTCCAAGCTTTACAGCATTTACGCAGCATTCCATCTTAGGTATCATGCCGCCGGTAACCACTCCGTCCTTATAGAGTTTATCCGCCAAGGCCAAGTCCACAACGGGTATAAGGCTGTTGCTGTCGTAGGGTCTTGCCATAATGCCTGAAATATCCGTCATAAATATTAAGCATTCCGCATTTATCGCCGCTGCAATATGCCCTGCCACTGTATCGGCATTCACATTATATACATTGCCCTCTTTATCCCTTGCTATGCTGCTTATCACGGGTATATAGTCCTTTTCAAGAAGGTCATATATAGGCTGTGGGTTTACTTTAGTAACATCGCCCACAAAACCGAGCTCTTTACTTTTTTGCACAGCCTCTATCAATGAGCCGTCCATGCCCGATATGCCCATAGCCTTGCCGCCCTTTGTTTCAAGGAGGTTTACAAGGCTTTTATTTACCTTGCCCGCCAATGCCATTTGCACATAATCCATAGTCTCCGCATCGGTAACCCTTAAGCCCTCTATTTTATAGCTTACTTTGCCTACTTTGGAAAGCAAATCATTTATTTCAGGGCCGCCCCCATGCACAAGCACTATTTTTACGCCAACAAGTTTAAGCAGCAATATATCGCTCATAACCTGCTGTTTAAGCTCATCATTAAGCATGGCATTACCGCCATATTTTATTACTACTATTTTATTATAATATTCCTGTATATAAGGCAGGGCTTCTATAAGCACTTCCGCCCTTTTTGCTCTATCTATCCTCATGACCTATAATCTCCGTTAATTTTTACATAATCATAGCTTAAATCGCAGCCCCAAGCCTTAGCCTCAAAGTTTCCTTCGTTTAAGTTTACAAGTATTTCTATTTCCTTTTCCAAGAGTATTTTTTTTGCCTCTTCCTCACTAAAATATATTCTTCCGCCGTTTTTACATACAGCTATGCAACCTGCATCGCTTTTAAAGCTCACATCAATTTTATTTACATCAACATCGGCACCGCTATAGCCTATGGCGCATAATACACGGCCCCAGTTGGCATCTGCGCCGAACATTGCCGCCTTAAACAGGCTGCTGCAAATAACGCTCTTTGCTGCTGTTTTAGCATCTTTCAATGTTTTTGCACCTTCCACATAGCATTCCAAGCGCTTTGTTGCCCCTTCGCCGTCGGCGGCAATTTCCTTACAAAGTTCCATTGTAACTGTGTTTAAAGCTTTCATGAATAATGCAAAATCGGCATCATCCTTTATTATGGGCTTATTTTCAGCCATGCAATTTGCCATAAGGCACACAAAATCATTTGTAGATGTATCACCGTCTATGCTAAGCAAATTGAATGTACTCTGTATATCGTTTTGTAAAGCTATATTAAGCATTTCGCTGCTTATAGCCACATCCGTTGTAATAAATACGAGCATGGTTGCCATATTGGGATGTATCATGCCGCTTCCCTTAGCAATTGCGCCTATACGGCAGCTTTTACCGTCTATAGTAAACTCTATGGCGAGTTCTTTCTTTTTTGTATCGGTAGTCATAATAGCTTGAGCTGCATAATCGCTGTTATTGCCAAGGCCTTCCACAAGGCTTGACATTCCTTGTTTTATAGGCTCGGGATTCAGCTCCTGACCTATTACACCGGTAGATGCAACTACTACATCTTCAGCATTTATTCCTAAGGCATCGGCGGTATATTTGCACATTTTATTTGCGATATCTATACCGTTTGCATTGCATGTATTAGCATTGCCGCTATTGCATATTATTGCTTGAGCTAAGCCGTTTTTTAAATGTTCTTTGGATACTTCAAGGGGTGCCCCTTTAACTAAATTTAATGTATATACGGCAGCCGTGTTGGCAAGTTTTTCGCTGTATATAAGGGCTAAATCCCTTTTATCTTTATTTTTACGTATACCGCAATGTATACCGTTTGCTTTAAATCCGAGGGGAGCACAAACTCCACCGTCAATTATTTTCATATAAGCCTCCTATATTTAAACCAATATTATCGGGCAGGCCAAAGGCTATATTCATACACTGTATGGCTGCACCGCTGGCACCTTTACCCAGATTATCGTAAAGGGCTGTAAGTAAAATTCTATCCTCATTGCCGTCTACGCTTATAAACATATTATCAAAACCCGACATGGCATTGCTTGCTATAAAGCCGTTTACTGACATATCATCAACATATTTTACAAGGCCCGTATATTGTTTATATATGTTTTTAATATCATCCATGTTGCCCTTAATCTGACTTTTGAATATTGGAACTGTAACTTCCATGCCTCTTAGATAATCGGCAACAATGGGGCAGAATATTGGAGCGTTCTTTAAGCCTGTATAAGCTTGCATTTCCGGCAAATGCTTATGTTTTTGACCTAAGGCATATTGGCGTGGGCTGTCCAACAAACAAGATCTATCTTCAAGCTCATAATCCGCTATCATATTTTTTCCGCCGCCGCTATAACCTGTTAAGCTTATGCATGTAAGCAAGGCATCTTGGCTTAACAATCCGGATTCCACAAGGGGATATATAAGGGCTATAAATCCGCTGGCATGGCAGCCGGGAACAGCTATACGTTTGGAGTTTTGTATTTTTATACGATGTTCATTTGATAATTCCGCAAAGCCGTAGGCAAAATTTAATCTATGGGCCGTTGAAGTATCTATAACTACAACATCGGGATTTTCAACCATGTTTACAGCCTCCCTTGCCCCTTCATCCGGCAGACATAAAAATGCAACATCGCAGGAATTTAGCATTTTCTTTCGCCATTGTGTATCCCGTCTATTTTCATAGGGTATAGTTAGAAGTTCAACATCTTCCCTGGTTTTTAATCTGTCATATATTAATAAGCCTGTAGTTCCGCTTTTTCCGTCAATAAATACTTTCATAATTACTCCTTCAATAAATAATAAAGTAATACAGAAAAGATTTTAACACTAATTGTATAATTATGCAAGACTTAATATTGTTATTGTATAATTATTTAGTGATTGATTATATGGTTTTGTTGGTATAGAATTAAAATATAGTTTTATTATGGAGTTTAATGAAAAGAAAATTAAATAAAAAAGAAAAATATTTATTGAAACAACAAATTAAGCAAAGAGAGGAAAATAAAATAATACAAGAGAAAGAATATGAAAAGGAAATAGATGAATTTACAATAGATAAAATTAAAAGTGATGTATTATCAAAGGAAAAAATATTAGCAATAGCTAAAGAATATTCCAGAACAAATAGCTATTATGATGGTGTACCTCCCTGCATATCAAGTTTAAATGAAAAAGAACTTGATGAGCTTTCAGTATTAAGTGAAGATATTAATAAACTGATATTATCTATGATCCCTAAAAATGAAAGACCAAAATTCGAAGGTAAAAGAAAAAGAAATAAATAAAATTAATATATAAGCTATGAAAGTAGTATGATTTATTGTTGTAAAATTTTTACCAAGCATTTTTTTACTGCCAACTTCGCAAACATTGTCGCTTTCGCTCCAGTTTGCTATCTTTTGGAAATTTTATTTTGCTTCGCTGTTTTTTTATATCATTACTATATTTTATATGTTTGATTGTTTCCGGGGGCTCCGCCCATCTCAACCCCGCAAGGGACTTGTCCCTTGACCCGTTCTCTTTATTTTTTTCATTAGATGTACTTTTATTCATAAGTTTTTATCTAATTTTGTGTAAATCTTTTATAAATATTACATTTTGTTTCAAAAATAATTTGAATTAAATGCACCGATATTATATAATAATAGTTGGATATTTTTATTTTTTTGCCTAATTTGAATTTATTTATAATTATAATAAAAAATAAAGCATAAAATTTTTTAAAATTTATCCACATTTCATTGTTGAAAATATGCTTATATATTTTTTGCAAAAACATAAAAACTTACCTTTATCGATAAAAGTTTTCCTTGTAAAACTTTTCCACATGGCTGTGGAAATTCAAAAAATTAAAAAATCGACAGCCCTCAAAGCAAGGTAAAATTTTTTTATAATTATTCAAGAAATATTTTTCAAAAAAAAGCAAAAAAATAGTGATAAATTTATCCACATTTTTGTTAAAAAAATTGTTTATCCAAGATTTATCAAAGGCTTATACATACTTATCCACATATTTATCCACAAGCTTAAACCATTGTATATAGCTGGTTACAAATACTTATCCACAGTTTTTTTATTACTCTACTACTACTACTATATATATTACTACTACTATAACTTACTAAGAGGTGTACTATGAAATTCACATGCAACAGAGATGCTTTTTACGATGCTTTACAGAATGTAACAAAAGCAATATCACAACGTCCTCCATTTCAATTATTGGAAGGTGTTCAAATAATAACAAAGGAAGATGTTATAGAATTAACCTGTACAGACGGCCAGGTTTTTATTAGAAGCACTGTACCTGCGGATATTGAAACCAAGGGTTCCGTTGTAGTATCCGGAAGACTTTTTACAGATATGGTACGCCGCTTGCCTGATGGTGATGTGGATATATCCATGAGCGATAAAAACCTTATAACAATACGTGGCGGCGGCTCAAGAACATCAATTATGGGCCAGTCAAATACTGAGTTTCCAGCTATGAAAACAATGTTTTCAGCGGATAATATTCATTTGCCACAACGTAAATTAAAGGAAATGATATCCCAAGTAATATTTGCCATTGCCGTAGGTGATGTAAGGCAAACATTGAACGGATGCTTTTTAGAGCTTACAAAGGATGAACTAAGGCTTGTAGGCTTGGACGGTTTCCGCCTATCCTTGCAACAATATAACGATAACTTTATATTGCCCAATGATACCGAAAAGGTATCCTGCATTATACCAGGCAAGATATTGGGTGAAGTTGGCCATATGCTTAAAGATGAAGATGATATGGTAACATTGCATATAGACAGTACACATATAATGTTTGTTATAGATAATACAATAGTTGTAACATCATTATATGGAGGATCCTATATAAATTATAGGGCAATATTGCCTAAAGAATGGGAAAGCCGTGTTACAGTAAGGCGTGAAGATATACAGGGCGCCGTTGAAAGAGCCGGACTTATAGCCCGTGTAAGCAAAAACAATATAATAAAATTAAAAACTGAAGAAGGTAAATTGCTTATAACCAGTACAAGCGAAATAGGCGACTTCTATGAGGAAATGGATGCTGAAATAGACGGTAAACCTACGGAGATAGCCTTTAACAGCATGTTTGTAAGCGATGTAATAAAAAATATAAGTGAAGAATTTACATGTCTTTATATGAACGGGCCTGCAAACCCTTGTATTATTAAGCCTAAAGATAAGGAAGATTACACTTACCTTGTAATGAGTGTTAGAATGTAAATGATTTTAACGGATGTTAAACTTTTCAACTTTAGAAATTATAAAAAATTAGAGTTTAAACCATCAAATAAAATAACCGTGTTTTACGGAAAAAATGGCAGCGGAAAAACAAACTTGTTGGAAGCTGTCCATTTTTGTTGTTTGGGAAGAAGTCAGCGTACCCATCAGGATAGGGATATGATGATGAAAAACCAAAGCTATACATCAGCTCAACTTAAAACAATGAGGATAGACGGCAGACACGATATAGAGTTAAAACTAAAAAATATAGGTGGAAAAACAGTAAAAACGGCTCATGTATTCGGAAAAAAATGCGAAAGAATATCCGATATGATAGGCCATGCTTCCTGCGTATTGTTTGCTCCGGAGGATATGATAATAATAAAAGGCGGGCCTCAGGAGCGCAGAAGGTTTATGGATATGCAGATAAGCCAGATGAGATGCAGGTATCTTAATGAATTAAGCGCTTATAATAAGGTTTTGAAATATAGAAATATAATGCTTAAGGATTCCTATATAAAGAGAATTGACGAAAAGCAGATGGAAGCCTGGGAAGAAATTTTAACTGATGCCGGTGCAAGTGTTGTAAACCAAAGAAAATGGTTTTTAGAGTATTTAAATGAAGTTGCAGCGCCCATTTATAAAAATATAAGCGGTAAAAACAGTGAAAACTTTACATTGGAGTATTCCGGACAGCTTAAGGATTGTGATGATCCTCATTGTATAATGCAGAAGCATTTGAAAGAGAACAGAGAGATAGATATAAGAAGGGGCAGCACGACATTTGGACCCCATAAGGACGATATAGATTTTAAGTTGAATGGTTTCAGCATGAAGGAGTATGCCAGCCAGGGACAGATAAGGACGGCGGTTTTGTCGTTGAAGTTGGCGATGATAGATATTATTTGGAAGGAAATGGGAGATAAGCCGATATTGCTTTTGGATGATGTGTTCAGTGAACTTGATCCCAGAAGAAGAGAGGCTTTGTTGGAGTATGTTGGAGATGTGCAGACTTTTATAACATGCACGGATTTGAGTGATGTGGCCAATGCTAAGGCGGATAGTTATATAAGGGTGGAGAATACAGCTGATGGAGCTGTTATTAATATAGAGAAGATTGGTGAAAATCAATAAATTATGGGTCAAGGGACAAGTCCCTTGCGGGGTTGAGAGGGGCAGAGCCCCCGGAATAAGCAAAGCAAATAGATTGCTAATAATTTAAAATAACAGCGAAGCAAAAAATTGCCAAAAGATAGCAAACGGGAGCGAAAGCGACAATGTTTGCGGAGTTGGCAAGAAAAAATTGCATGATAAAATATTTTTTAAAACAATCTTATTCATTCATTAGCATTTACGTTGTTCAAGTCCGTAGTGTTAAGGGAGAAAATGGGGGCCTACTTGCGAAGCGCCCCCCGTTTTTCCCCCTTAACAATCCTCCTTCCTCCCCC